>JBFFQS010000086.1:0-9710 GCA_041573315.1 Amylibacter sp.
GATCGGCGCGGGCGACGCGGGATCGGAATATGTCTGGGCGATGCATCTGAAGCGCATGGCAGAGGCTGCGCGCGACGCCCGCGCGACGGAACCGAAACCGCAGCTTTCAAAACGCGACCCCTGGGCCTTGCGGCTGATGGCGCTGCTGGTGTTCGTCTCGGCGGTGGTGTTCGCCTCGGGCAGGCAGGGGCAGAGCCTGATCGACAGCCTGCAGGGGCTTCCTGCAGATGCGGTGGCCGGTGGCGGCCCCGCCTATGAAGGCTGGGCCGAACCGCCGGGCTATACCGGCAAGCCGACGATCTATCTGAACGAGTTTCCCGAAGGCAAACCGATGGACCTGCCCGAAGGCACACGGGTGATCCTGCGGGTTTATGGCACCGTAAACTCCGCCACCTTGCGCGAAACGGTCAGCGCGGCGGGCGGTACGGCCATGCCCGAGACCGGCACCGGCCTGTCCGAGGTCGAATTCGAGGTCGCGCGCGACGGCGAACTGACGGTCACGCCGCGCGGCGCCGAGCCGCGGAACTGGACCGTGCGCATGACACCCGATCAGGCCCCGACCGTGGAACTGACCGGAGAGATATCGCGCAGTCTTCAAGGGTCGATGCAGGTCCCCTTCAGGGCCGAGGACGACTATGGCATCGAAGGCGGCACCGTCGAGGTGCAGCTGAACATGGAGCAGGTCGACCGCCGCCACGGGCTGGCCGCCGAACCCGAGCCGCGCGAGGCGCTGTCGTTTTCCGTGCAGCTGCCGATGCGCGGCGATCTGGCGCTGGTAGAGGAAACCATCGTCGAGGAACTGGCCGAGCATCCATGGGCCGGGTTGCCGGTGCGCATTTCTCTGAACGTCTATGACGCGGCCAACAATGTGGGCGCGATCGAGCCGGTGCGCACGGCAATGCCCGGCAAGCGGTTTTTCGATCCGCTGGCCGGATCGGTGGCCGAACAGCGCCGCGACCTGCTGTGGAGCCGCGAAAACGCGCGGCGCGTTGGGATGATCCTGAAGGCGGTGACGCACCGGCCCGAAGGCATCTTTCAAAACGACAAGGCATACCTGATGGTCCGCACCGCGATCCGGCGGCTGGACTACAACGCCGCGGCGCCGCTGTCCGACGAAGTGCGCGAAGAGGTGGCGGAACTGCTGTGGAAGGCTGCTCTGCTGATCGAGGACGGCGACCTGTCTGATGCCGCCGAGCGGCTGAAACGCGCGCAGGAGCGGCTGTCGGAAGCCATGGAAAACGGCGCCACGGACGAAGAGATACAGGAGCTGATGGACGAATTGCGCCGCGCGGCGCAGGACTATATGCGCCAGTTGGCGGAAAACGCCGAGCGCAACCCCGACCGTCAGCAGAGCCAGATCGACCCGTCGCAGATGGTCACGCAGGACCAGTTGCAGGAACTGATGAACCGCATCCAGGAACTGATGGAACAGGGCCGCATGGACGAGGCGCAGCAGTTGTTGCAGCAGTTGCAGCAGATGCTGGAAAACATGCAGGTCGTTCAGGGCGGTCAGGGCCAAAGCGGCGAGCAGGCCGGTCGTCAGGGATTGCAGGACACTCTGCGCGAGCAGCAGGACCTGGCCGACGAGACCTTCCGCGAGATGCAGGAAGAATTCAACCGCCAGCGTCAGCAGGACGGGCCTGACGGGCCGCGGCAACTGGGCGAGCAGGACGGCCAGCAGCAGGGCGGTCAGGGCGAGCAGCCCGGCGAGCAGCAGCAAGGCCAGCAGCCCGGCGAGGGCGGTTCCGGACTGGGTGATCTGGCGCAACGGCAAGAGGCTTTGCGTCAGATGCTGCAGGGCCAGCGGGGGCAACTGCCGCAGGACGGCTCTGAGGCGGGCCGCGCGGGACGCGAGGCGCTGGATCAGGCCGAACGGGAAATGGGAGAGGCCCGCGAGAGACTGGAAGAGGGCGATGCCTCGGGCGCGCTGGACAATCAGGCGGATGCGATAGACGCGCTGCGCGAGGGTCTGCGCAACATGGACGAGGCGGCGCGGCAGGCGGAGCGGCAGGACGGCCAGCAGCAGGGGCAGGGCAACGGGCCTGTCACCGGACAGGTGCAGCGCGATCCGCTGGGCCGGCCGCTGGGCGGCAACGGCGCCCCGTCAACCGACGAGAACATGATCCCGGACGAAGAGCTGTACCGCCGGTCGAAGGAGTTGCGCGACGAGATTCGCAAGCGCACCGGAGAGCAGGACCGACCGCAACTGGAACTGGACTATCTGAAACGTCTGCTAGAGAGATTCTAGCCAGTCGACCACGGGCACCCAGGCCCTGGCGGTCGCGTCGAGGGCGCTGTCCGCCATATCGCGGAACGCGGCCACATAAGGGTCAGCCGACGGAAACGTGTCGGAAATCGCCGGACCCATGAGGTAGAGCGCCCACAATATCCCGAACAGCATCAGCGCCGTGACCAGCCCGAGCCAGAACCGGCTGCGGTTGGCGGCGTCATCTTCGCTGAATGCGCTGCTGCGCAGGTCGACGTCGTGCTCGCCGCTGTCCATGCGCAGCGAGGTGTTCAGTTCCTCGACATCGGGCAGCAGGACCTTGCGGTTCTCGACCAGCGAGCGGCGCACCTGCCGGATATCTTCGGGATCGTCGATGGCTGAGAGCGCCGGTTCGGTTTCCTCCGGCTCCTGCTCTTCGTCCGCCTTATCGTCGTCGCCGTCTTCTTCCGAGAGGTCCGTTTCGTCGAAGTCGGTTTCCGAGTCGGACCTGGAGTAAGTTGCTTCCTGATATTCCTCTTCTGCCTCGAACTCCGCCATGTCCGCTTCGTCTTCGGGCAGGACGTCGTCGGCAACGACGGTCGCCGCATGCAGTTCGTCGGCGACGGTGTCCTCGACCAGCTCGTCTTCGTGCACGTCCGTGCGCAGGTCCGGCGCCTTCGGCATCTGACGGTTCAGGTCGGGGGAGGGGGCGGCAGCGTCTTCGTCTTCGTCGGGTTCGGCGAGGCTTCGGACCGAGACGCGACGGAGCGCCTGGCGGAACTCTCTGTCGTGTTCCGCTGATTCCTCAGCGCTGACAGGGGTCCTTGTTTTCGGTTTCGCGGCTGGCTCTGCCTGATCGCTGCGGGCGACGGCCGCCTCGGCGATCCGCTTGGCCTCGTCGGCGGCAAGGCCGGTGACGTCATGTTCGGGCTCTTCGTGAAGGGGTGCATCAGCGGCGGCCGGATGGCGCCAGTCAAGCTTTCTGAAGTCGGCTGCCGGGGCGCTCGGAACCGGTTCTTCGGCTATGTCCCTGGTCGCCCGAAGTCCGGTTTCGGGCTTTGCCTCTTCGGGTTCCGGCGGTGGCTGGATATCGCCGGAGCGTGTGCCGATACCGATCCGGCGGTTTATGGATGCTGCAGCGTCTTCGACGTCCGGCGCGTCATTTTGCGGTTCGGGCCGGGTCTCGTCCGGACCGACCCTTGCCGCGGCGCGGCGGCGGGAAGAGAACGCGGCCTCGCTGCGCAGGATGTCCAGAACGTTGTTGCCGACCTCGGGCAGGGTGCGTTCGGCCGCTTCGTCGGGGTCGACGGACGCGGGCGCCGCGCGCATGGATTGGAAGACGCCCGGCGCATCCTCGCCATCGTCCTCGTCTTCCGCATCGTCGTCATAGGTTCCGTGGAGTTTCGTGGGCACATGCGTCAGGTCGTCGGTCGACAGTTTGAAGGCCGCGTCCTGAAACCAGATGTGATTGCAGTTGGCGCATTGCACGTCGCGGCCGGAGTCCGGGATAGTTCCGTCGGCAACTTCGTATTGTGCGACGCACTTCGGGCATACCAAACGCATATATCCTGCCTTTTTCCTTTTTGGCCCGCTGCTCGATGGGCGAGTTGGCGAAGTTTAGACCAACTCCCGTTCACATTCCAACATTTAGATGAAGTATGGACAACTAAGTCGTGATTTTGCAAGCTGTTCCGTATATTCGGGTGCTTGAGATACATTTGCGTAACACCAACCGGAGCAGGCATTGCTGGAACTGAAAAAGGCCGCATTCGACTATGCGGGCAGAGAAATCCTCTCGGACATGTCCGTAACGCTGGCCCCGGGGACGTTTCATTTCCTGACCGGGCCTTCAGGCTCGGGTAAGACAACCTTTCTGAAGCTTTGTTATCAGGACCTTATCCCCAGTTCGGGGACCCTTCATATTTTCGGCAAGGACGTGCGGGCCATGGACCGTGACGACGTCGCCGCCGTGCGCCAGCGGATCGGGGTGGTGCATCAGGACTGTCAGTTCCTGGACCATCTGACCATGGCCGAAAACATCCTGCTGCCCTTGCAGGTGACGGGCCACGAGGTCGCCTCCAAGCTGCGCGACATGGAGGAACTGATGGTGTGGACCGGTCTGGCCGAGCAGATGGACCTGCTGCCCCCCGTTCTGTCGGGCGGCGAGCGGCAGCGCGCGGCGCTGGCCCGCGCGGTGATCATGTCGCCCGACCTGATCATCGCCGACGAGCCGACCGGCAACCTGGACTGGGACATGGCGCAGCGGGTGCTGACCCTGCTGATCGAGCTGAACAAGATGGGCAAGACCATCCTGATCGCGACCCATGACATGAACCTGATCCGCATGGCCAAGAACCAGGTCGCGGCCCGCGTGCTGCGCATCCGGCAGCGGCAACTGGAACTGGCGGGGGCCGAATTGTGATCGGGCGGTTCGGAGCCATCCTGACCGGCGACCGGCAGGCGGACCGTGTGGTGCCGCCGACCGGCTACACCGCCAACCTGACGGCCTTTACCGCTGCCGCCATGGCTTTTCTGAGTGTCTTCGCGCTGGCGCTGTCGCTGGCCACCGACCGGCTGGCCGACCGCTGGTCGCAGGAGCTGGCCCAGACCTCGACGGTGCGCATTTCCGCGCCCGAGGGGCAGCTGTCGCGGCAGGCCGAGGCGGTGATGCGGATTCTGGAGACAACGCCCGGCGTCAAGTCGGCGCGGATGATGACCAACGACGAACAACTGAAGCTGCTGGAGCCTTGGTTCGGGCCGGGCCTGCCGCTGGACACGCTGCCGATCCCGCGCCTGATCGAAGTGGTCGAGAGCGGCAACGGGCCGGACATGGCGGGGCTGCGCCTGCGGCTGGAAGCCGAAGCGCCGGGGGCCATTCTCGATGACCACTCGCGCTGGCGCAAGCCGCTGATTTCCGCCGCCTCGCGGCTGCGGTCGCTGGGCATTTTCTCGATCGCGCTGATCCTCGGGTCCACGGCGGCGATGATCACGCTGGCGGCGCAATCGGCGCTGGCCGCGAATGCGCAGGTGATCACCGTGGTCCGCCTGATCGGGGCAAAGGACGCCTATATCGTGCGGGCCTTCGTGCGCCGATTTACCCTGCGCGCCCTGTTCGGGGCGCTGTTCGGAACGGTGCTGGCGATGCTGGCGATCTATTTCCTGCCCTCGGCGGCGCAAGAGGGCGCGTTCCTGACCGGGCTTGGCTTTCAGGGCTGGCACTGGGCGCTGCCGGTGGTGGTACCCGTCATCGCGGCGGTCCTGGCGTTCTGGGCGACCCGGATCGCGGCGGTCCGGGTGCTCAGGAGGATGGCATGATGGCCTATTTGATCCAGTATATCCGTTCCGTCCTGTTCATCTGCCTGATGTATCTGTGGATGGCGGTGCTGGGTCTGGCCGGCGCGCCATTCGCGGCGGTGTCGCGCGACAAGGCGTTCTGGGTCGCGAAATTCTACGCCCGTTCGGTAGTCTGGCTGCTGGGGGTGCTGTGCCGGATTCGGATCGAGGTGCGCGGCGAGGTGCCCGAAGGCGATATCATCGTGGTGTCCAAGCACCAGTCTTTTCTGGACGTCATTGTTCACATGATGTTGTTGCCGCGGGTCAATTTCATCATGAAGCGGGAACTGCTCTATGCCCCGGTCCTCGGGTTCTATGCCAAGCGGCTGGGGGTTGCGCCGGTGCGGCGCGGCGACAAGGCCAAGGCAATGAAGAAGATGGTGGCCGATGTCGAGGGCGGCAACGGCGAGGCGGTGCAGCTTATCATCTATCCGCAGGGTACGCGGGTGCCGCCGGGGCAGCACAAGCCGTATAAGGTCGGCGCGGGTGTGCTCTACGAGAAATTGGGCAAGCGCTGTATTCCGGCGGCGACCAATGCCGGGGTGTTCTGGCCGAAGCGCGGATTCTACCGCAAGCCGGGGACGGTGGTGATGCATTATATGCCCGCGATGCCGGCGGGGATGACGCTGAAGCAGTTCATGCGCCAGATGGAAGAGACCATCGAGACCGAGAGCAACGCGCTGATGCGCGAAGCGGGGTTCGAGCCGAAGGGCTAGGCGGCGGGCAGGGTCAGGCGCAGCACGCGCTGGCCGGTCGGCGCGTGGATGTAATCGTCGGCACCCACAAAGCCGTAGCGGTCGTAGAACCGCCGCCCCATGACATTGGCCGCGAACACGTCCAGTTCCAGCGTTCCGCGCTCTGCCACCGCCTTGTCCATCAGCGCCTTGCCGATCCGCCGACCGTGCCATGCGGGGGCCAGAAACAGCCCGCCAACCTGATGCCCCAGCAGCGAGATGAAGCCGACCACATGGCCGTCGGCCTCGGCGACCCAGGTTTCGGCGGCGGGCAGATAGACGTCGCGCACATTATCCTGTTCCGTTCGCAGGAAATCCGCGTCGAGGAAGGGATGCGCCAGCGCGTTGGCGACGCGCCAGATACGAAGAACGCTGTCGAGGTCGTTGTCGCGGCAGGGCCGGATGGTCGCGGGCGGTCCGTAGCGCAGGCGGGCGAACGGATTGCGCCGGGCTGCGCGGTGCAGCAGGCCGTGGCCCCGGAACGCGATCCGGCGCAGCATCAGGCCAGCGTCTTGCTGCCCAGATCGAGGTATTTCTGGCGCCGTTCCTTGCGCAGGACATCCGGCTTTTTCGCCTTGAGTTCCTTGAGCAGGCCGGAAATGGCATCGCTGACCGCCTCGATCGCCTCTTTACGGTGGCGTTGCGCGCCGCCCAGCGGTTCGGGGATCACCACGTCGGCGACACCCAGCTTGTAGAGGTCCTGCGCGGTCAGGCGCAGCGCTTCTGCGGCTTCGCGCATTTTTTCGGCGTTCTTCCACAGGATCGAGGCGCAGCCCTCGGGCGAGATCACCGAATAGATCGAATGTTCGAGCATGGCGACGCGGTCGGCGGTGGCGAAGGCCACGGCCCCGCCGGAGCCGCCCTCGCCGATGATGACGGAGATCACCGGCACCTTGACCTGCAGGCATTTCTCGGTCGAGCGGGCGATCGCCTCGGACTGGCCGCGTTCCTCGGCGCCCTTGCCGGGATAGGCGCCGGGCGTGTCCACCAGCGTGATGATCGGCAGGCCGAAACGGTCGGCGAGGTCCATCAGCCGGATCGCCTTGCGGTACCCCTCTGGCCGGGCCAGGCCGAAATTGTGGTGGATGCGGGACTGGGTGTCGTTGCCTTTTTCGTGGCCCATAACGACCACCGGCTGATCCTTGAACCGCGCCAGACCCCCAAGCACGGCAGAGTCGTCGGCGAAATTGCGGTCGCCGGCCAGCGGCGTGTATTCGGTGAAAAGCGCCTCGATATAATCCGAGCAATGCGGCCGGTCGGGATGGCGCGCCACCTGGCATTTGCGCCAGGGCGACAAGTCCTTGTACATGTTCGAAAGCAGGCTCTGGGCCTTTTTATCAAGGGCCTTGGCCTCTTTCTCCAGATCCATATCTTCTTCGCTCTGGGCTGCCAATGCACGCAATTCGGCGGCTTTGCCTTCTATTTCGGCCAGCGGTTTTTCGAACTCGAGATAATTCTGCATCCGGGCGGTGCTCCTGTTCGTTTCACATACGAATATATGCCGAGAGCCGGTTCGGATTGCAATGGCTAACGGTGGCTGTCGGCCGGGCGAAAAATCACTGCAGGTCGGCGAAAGCGTCCTGAAGGCGGGCGATGGCCTCGTTGATCCGCGCCCGCTGGGTGCCGATGTTGAAGCGCAGATAGCTGTCGCCGCCCAGCCCGAACGTGTCGCCGTGGCTGGCGGCGATGCGGGCGCGTTTCTCGACCCGCCCGATGAATTCCGCCTTGGCCATGCCGGTGCCGGAAAAATCCACCCATGACAGGTAGGTCGCCTGCATCGGCATGAATTTCAGGCCCGGAATGGCGTTGATCGCGTCCCCGAAGACGCGGCGGTTTTCGTCCAGATAGAGCATCAGCGCGTCCACCCAGTCGTCGCCGTGGTCGTAGCAGGCCCGCGTCATGTTCACGCCGACGATGTTGGACGAGATGCTCATGGCGCGCAGGGCGCCCGCGAATTTGATGCGCAGGCTCTGGTCCGGGATGATCACCTGCGAGGTGTGGTTGCCGGCGATGTTAAAGACCTTGCTGGGCGCGGTCGTCATGATCAGCCGGTCGGTGATCTCGGGGGCTGCCACAGGCATCGGGGTGTGCTCGTGGCCGGGGTAGATCAGGTCGTGGTGGATCTCGTCCGCGATCAGCAGCAGGTCGCGGTCGGCGCAGAACCGCGCCAGATCGCGCTGTTCCCCGACCGTCCAGATGCGCCCGCCGGGATTGTGCGGCGAGCAGAAGATCACCATTTTCTCGGTTCCGTCGAGCTGATCGGCATAGGCCTCCAGATCCATGTGATAGACACCGTCGATCAGGGCCAGCGGACATTCGACGACCTGCCGTCCGGCGGCTTTGATGATGCGGGCGAACGCGTGGTAGACCGGTGTGAACAGCACGATCTTGTCGCCCGGTTCGGTGAAGGCCATCAGGCAGAGCCCGATGCCGTTGACCACGCCGTGGGTGGTCGAAATCCAGTTCGGATTGACCTGCCAGCCGTGCCGGCGGTCCATCCAGCCGCAGATCGCGCCCAGATAGCTGTCGTCATCCATGTGATAGGTGTACATGCCGTGTTCGTTCAGCGCCGTCACCGCGTCCAGCGCCGCCTGCGGCGGGTGGAAATCCATGTCCGCGACCCACATCGCCAGCCCGTCTTCGGGCGAAACGCCGTAGACACGCTCCATCTTGTCCCATTTGGTGGAATTGGTCCCGCGACAGTCGATGATTTCGTCAAAATTCATGATTTGCTCCTGTGACAGCGGGGGCAAACTAACGCAGGCGCTTCGGGGCGCAAGCGGAAAACACCGTTTTCGGGTTTTGTGCCGGGCGCAGGCGAACTTGCATCGGGCGGCTTTGATCCTATCTATCTATTGCACGAAACACTGGAATTCACTACACCCGCCGCCATGTCGATACTACCTATTCTGCTGCACCCAGATGCCCGCCTGAAAAAGGTCTGCAAGCCGATTGCCTCGGTCGATGCCGAGATTCAGGCATTGGCGGATAACATGTTGAAAACCATGTATGACGCGCCGGGGATCGGTTTGGCGGCGCCGCAGGTCGGCGTGCTGAAACGAATTCTGGTCATGGATTGCGCCGGGCGCGAGGACGAAGATCCGAACCCGACGGTCGTCATCAACCCAGAGATCGTCTGGTCCAGCGAGGAAGAGAGCGTCTATAACGAGGGCTGCCTGTCGCTGCCCGAGTTGTACGAGGACGTGATCCGGCCCGCCGAGGTGCGCGTGCAGTTCCTCGACCAGACCGGCAAGGAACGCGAAGAGCATTACAAGGGCCTGTGGGCGACCTGCGTGCAGCACGAGATCGACCACCTGAACGGCAAGCTGTTCATCGACCACCTGTCGCGGATGAAGCGATCCATGCTGACCAAGAAAATGATCAAGTACAAGAAAGACCTGCTCAAGGAAGAGGTCGACGGCTGATGGCCGTCCGCC
>JBFFQS010000087.1:0-9640 GCA_041573315.1 Amylibacter sp.
ACCATAAGCCTACTCTTAAGAGCAGACGCCGGAACAAGCCTATAGCTAAGTCATTGATTTTAGTGGCGGACCGAGGAGGATTCGAACCCCCGACCCCCTGATTCGTAGTCAGGTACTCTATCCAGCTGAGCTATCGGTCCGTGGTGTGTGGATGTACTCTTGGACTATTTGGTTTGCAAGAGGCAAATTCAATTATCTGAGCTCCGCGCCGTCTCCCTTGGCGCTCACCTCTGATTAATAAACGGACGCAATTTCTAGGAGGCCTTTGCGGCCCCGTCTCTGCCCTCTGATGCCAAGCCCTCGGCGTTCTGCCCGGAAGCTTGGTCATCCGGTCCCTTGCCAATCCATTGCTCCATGGTTGCAACGAGATTTGATTTTATGATTGGCTTGCTCAGATAATCATCCATTCCCGCATTCAGGCAGGTGTCCCGGTCGCCGGTCATAGCGTTCGCGGTCAGGGCGATAATCGGCTTTCGGTCGAGCCCGTTTTGCTTTTCGAACTCCCGAATTTTCCGGGTTGCATCCAGACCGTCAAGAACCGGCATAGCCATGTCCATCAGGACCAAGTCGGGGGAATTCGCTACATAGTATTGCAGCGCTTCCTGACCGTTTTCCACAATGACTATTTCAACGTCCAGCGACTTCAACATCGTCTGCAGGACCAGTTGATTGGTCTTGTTATCCTCGGCGATCAAAACAGTCTTTCCAGAGAGCGGAGAGTGCTTCGGCGTCGCCGCGGTCTTGTCCGGTTCGCGCGTGATCGCTGTGCCTTTCTTTGAAACTGCGTTCGCCAATACAGCTTTCAGTGTATCAGATTTGACAGGCTTCAATAGGTAAATCTCAAAAATTGAAGGACTCTCGGACAGTGGCTCGCAGGCGACATCGATGGATGACAGCAGAATGATTGGAACCGTTCGGCAGTTTTTCAGGTCTCTGATCTTGGCGGCCAGTTCGCAGCCGTTCATCTCTGGCATGTGGTAGTCGACGATTATAGCGTCAAAACCGTTCCCGGATATCTCTGCCGCTTCCAGTGCTTCGAGCGCTTGGGCGCCGGAGTTGACTGCCTCGTGCAGGACGCCCCAGTTCCGCAGTCTTTCAGACAGGATCGTGCGATTGATCTGCATATCATCGACGATCAGTATCTTGCGGTTCAAGAGGTCCTGAACGTCTGCCAGATTCACCGGCTCGATCTCTTTGGTTTGCTCAAGGTCCAGCCGGATTGTGAAAACACACCCTTCGCCCGGTTCGCTGCGCACGCCGATCGTTCCGCCCATCATACGCACAAGCCGGCCCGATATGGACAGACCAAGGCCCATGTCCTCGAATTGATTTCCAGGGGCGTCGCCCGACTGTCCAAACTCGTCAAAAATTCGTTCAATTCTTTCTTTTGCGATTACGTTTCCGGCGTCGGATACCTCGATCATTAGCTGCGACCGGTTGTTTTGTGAGTGCCCTTTGACATCAATCAGAACGTTGCCCTCGGGCGTGGACTTCACAGCATTGCCAACGATATTCGTTAAAACCTGTCGAATTCGGGCCTCGTCCCCGATGAAGCCTGTCGGTAGTGCGGGATCATAGCGGAAGTTGATTTCCAACTCGTTTTGATAGGCTTCTGCGGATATCGTCGTGACGAGGTCCTCGATCATCCGATGCAGGTCGAACGGTTGAGAATGGAGCGACAGTTTTCCTGCTTCCATTTTTGAAAAATCGAGGATGTCGTTGATAATTGGCATCATTGCAGCGCCAGATTTGGCGATGGTTTCCGCATAGGCTCTCTGGTCTCTGTTGAGGTCCGTGTTGAGCATCAGCTCGGCCATTCCAAGAACGCCGTTCATCGGGGTGCGTATTTCGTGACTCATCCTTGCAAGGAATTTGGTCTTCGACTCGCTGGCTGCGTCGGCAGCCGACTGTGCAACCTCCAGGTCGGCCTCGCGCTGGTCCTGTTGCGTAAGGATCGCGCCCAGTGTTTTTAGCGAGTCCGACAGCGCAACGAATTCCTTGGCAGCAGACTTTGGCAAAGCACGATGTTTGGCATCGTCACGTCGCAGCGTTGAAGCCATGTTGGCGTGGATGCTCGACAGAGGTTTCAGGGCCAGATGCGCCACGAGTAATAGAAATGACAGGGCCATCGCGACGAGCAACCCCGAATTGAAAATCATGGCCTCCGCAATGTGTGCCTCGGTTATGGCCCGAAGCGGTGCCTTCGACCATTGTGTCACAATCTGCCGGTCGTCCCCGCCATTGTATTTAAACTCTTCGCGAAATTCTGAAATATGACCTGTCTTGTCAGCCGGATTTTCGGGGAAGGCCGCAATCACGCTGCCGCTCTGGTCGATAATGGCGACGTATTCCAGACTCTTTGACAGAGTGACAAAATCCTGCATGACGCCCTTAACCGCGCTGATATCGTTGGCGGCAATCGGTTTGGCAGTCAGTGTGGCGACAAGAGACATGATTTCTTGCGCTTGAACCCGCGCAAGTTCTTCCATGTGGTCGTATTCTTCACGGCGCTCTGCAAAAACGCTGAACAGGGCACCAGCAAGTAGAACAGCAATTGTCGAAACAAAAATTTGTACGGACAGCCGCATCGAAGTCAGATGAAAGTGACTATTCATCATGAAGCTCCGCCGGCTGGTATTTCCAGCCCGCCTGTCAATCGTACCAGAGTGAAATTTATTGGCATAAATACAACCTTTACTTGTAAACGAGCCCTTGCATAGCAAAATATGAAGAAAACCTATCCGGTAAATCGTTAATAAGAAGCCAAGTCCGAAGAGCGCGGAGGGTCAAAGCCGATAAATTTTTAAGATTTACCTCTTTGACTTCAAAACTCTCTGAGAGTCTTTGCTGTAGCTGGTATCAATCCGCCACTGCGGATTTAACGGGTTTCAGGTCCAGTGCCGCGGCCAACAGCGCTTTCGTGTACTCCGTTTCGGGCGCTTCGAATATTCTGGCGCTATCGCCGGCCTCCACAACGTCGCCCGCCTTCATGACCAGCACCTTATGGCTCAGCGCGCGCACGACCCTCAGGTCATGGCTGATGAAGATATACGCGAGATTGTGTTTCTTCTGAAGGTCACGCAACAGATCGACGATCTGCACTTGAATCGTCATGTCGAGCGCCGAAGTCGGCTCGTCAAGCACCACCAGCTTTGGACGGAGGATCATGGCGCGCGCGATCGCTATACGCTGGCGCTGACCCCCTGAAAACTCGTGCGGATAGCGGTCGATCATATTGGGGTCCAGCCCGACTTCGATCATGATATCGTGCACGAGCTGGCGTTTGTCGACCGTATCCTGCAGCTTGTGCACGCCGAGCCCCTCGGCCACGATCTGTTCCACTGTCATACGCGGCGACAGCGAGCCGTAAGGGTCCTGAAACACCATCTGCATGTCGCGCCGAAGCGGCCGAAGTTGCTTGTTGCGCAGCCCCTGTACGTTCTTGCCCAGAAACACCACCGGCCCCTCGGAAGAAATCAGACGCATCACGGCAAGCGCCAGAGTGGTCTTGCCCGAGCCGCTCTCACCGACAATGCCAAGCGTCTCGCCCGACCGGATCGAAAACGTGGCGGCGTTGACGGCCTTGATATGGCCGACAACGCGCTTCAGGAACCCGCGCCGGACGGGAAACCACACGCGCAGCTTGTCGGTGCGCAGGATTTCGGGTGCTTCATCGGGAACCGGATCGGGTTCGCCGGAGGGTTCGGCAGCAAGCAGTGTTTTGGTGTATTCATGCTGCGGATTGGCGAACACTTCCTTGGTCCTGCCGCTTTCGACGATCTTGCCGTTTTGCATGACGCAGACGCGGTCGGCGATTTTACGCACAATTCCCAAGTCGTGCGTAATGAACAGCAGGGCCATGCCCTCGGCTTTCTGAATATCGGCCAGCAGAGCGAGGATCTGGGCCTCTATAGTGACGTCAAGCGCGGTAGTCGGCTCGTCGGCGATCAAAAGCTCCGGACCGTTGGCCAGCGCCATGGCGATCATCACCCGCTGCCGTTGCCCGCCGGACAGTTCGTGCGGATAGCTGGTCAGCCGATCTTCGGGGTTGCGAATGCCCACCTTGTTCAGCAGGTCGAGAATGCGCGCCCGCGACTTGCTGCCTGTCAGGCCCTGATGAAGGGCGAGACTCTCGCCGATTTGCCGCTCGATGGTGTGCAGCGGGTTCAGCGATGTCATCGGCTCTTGAAAAATAAAGCTGATGTCATTGCCGCGAACCTCGCGCAGGCTCCGATGGTCGGTGCCGATCATTTCCTTGCCGCGGTAACGAACCGATCCGCTGATCGTTGCGCTTTCCGGCAGAAGCGAAACGGTGGACAGGGCCGTAACGGATTTACCCGAGCCGCTTTCGCCGACCAGTGCGACGGTCTCGCCGGCTGCGATTTCGAAGCTTACCTGATCGACTGCCGGAGCGTTTTTGCCGAAGCTGACCGACAGATCGGATATTTTCAGGATCGGTTCCGTCATCCGAAGGTCTTTCTCGGGTCGAACGCGTCGCGGAGCCCCTCGAAAATGAACACCAGCAGAGACAGCATGATGGCGAAAGTGAAAAACGCCGAAAAAGCCAGCCACGGGGCCTGAAGGTTCTGCTTGGCCTGCAAGGCCAGTTCGCCCAGCGAAGGATAGGAGGCGGGCAGGCCGAAGCCCAGGAAATCAAGCGATGCAAGGCCACCGATCGCGCCTGTCACCAGAAACGGCATCAGGGTCAGCGTGGCGACCATAGCGTTCGGCAGCAGGTGGCGTATCATGATCGTGTAGTCGCCGACCCCCAGCGCCCGCGCCGCGCGGGTATATTCAAAGTTCCGCGCCCGCAGGAATTCCGCGCGGACCACGCCCACCAGGGATGTCCAGCTGAACACCGCGATCAGCACGGTCAGCAGCGTGAACGTCATGCTGAAAATCGCAGAGACGATGATGATGATATAAAGGCTGGGAATGTTCGACCAGATCTCGACGATGCGCTGAAAGACCAGATCGACCCAGCCGCCGAAATAGCCCATCGAGGCGCCCGCAAGCACCCCGATCAGGGACGAGACGCTGACCACGGCCGCCGCGAACAGGGTCGAGATGCGGAACCCGTATACGATACGCGCCAAGACATCGCGCGTCTGGTCGTCGGTGCCCAGCCAATGCGCCGCATTGGGTGCGCTGGGGGCGGTTACGACATCATAGTTGATCGTGTTGAAGCTGTAGGGGATGGGCGGCCAAAGCGCCCAGCCGGCGTCGATCGGCGTGCCGTCGACCACGCCGTCCTCCGCGTCCAGCAGAGTGGCTTCGGGATCGTCGAGGCAGGCCTCCAGCCCGCCCGTGCGGATCAGGCATTTCACCTCTGGCGCGGGGTATTCAGCCTCGGTCTCGAATTCACCGCCGAATTCTGCCTCGGAATAGAAGTTCACAGCGGGCAGATAGAGTTCGCCTTTGAAGGAAACCAACAGCGGCTTGTCGTTGGCGATCACCTCGGCGAACAGGCAGGCGAAAAACAGGATACCGAAAATCCACGCCGACCAGTAAGCTCGGCGGTTGGCCTTGAAATTCGCGATCCGGCGGCGTGCCAGGGCCGATTTGAAAAACAGCGGCTTCATGTCTCCCTGCTTTCGAAATCAATGCGCGGATCGACCCAGACATAGGTCAGGTCCGACAGCAGGTTGACCAGCAGCCCGATCAGCCCGAAGACGTAGAGCGTTCCGAACAGCACCGGATAGTCGCGGTTGACCGCAGCCTCGAAACCCAACCGGCCGAGGCCGTCCAGCGAGAACACGATCTCGATGATCAGCGAGCCTGCGAAAAAGATGCCAATGAACAGGGCGGGGAAGCCAGAGATAATGATCAGCATCGCGTTGCGGAACACGTGGCCATAGAACACCCGGCCTTCTGACAGGCCCTTGGCGCGGGCGGTGATGACGTACTGTTTCTTGATCTCGTCCAGAAACGAGTTCTTGGTAAGCAGGGTAAGGGTAGCGAAGGCCGCGATGGTGTTCGCGGTGACCGGCAGAACGATGTGCCACAGGTAATCCAGCGCCTTTCCGATCATGGTCAATTCAGACCAGTTGTCCGATGTCAGGCCGCGCAGCGGGAAGATCTTGTAATATGAGCCGCCCGCGAACAGCACGAGCAGCAGGATTGCGAACAGGAAGCCGGGGATCGCGTAGGCAAAGATGATGATGCCCGAACTCCATGTATCGAAGCGTGAGCCGTCCCGCACGGCCTTGCGTATTCCCAGCGGAATCGAGATCAGATAGGCCAAGAGCGTGGACCACAGTCCAAGCGATATCGACACCGGCATTTTTTCGAGCACCAGATCGACGACAGAGATTGACCGGAAATAGCTCTCGCCGAAGTCAAACCGGATATAGTTGCCCATCATCAGCAGAAACCGTTCCAGCGGCGGCTTGTCGAAACCGAACTGTTTTTCCAGATCCGCGATGAAATCCGGAGGCAGGCCGCGCGCGCCCTGATAGGCGCCTTCGCTGCCGGCGCCGGCCCCGCCACTAACGTCCCCGCCGCCACCTCCGCTGATCCGGTCGGTCGCGCTGGTTTCTTCTTCGATCTGGCTTAGAATCTGTTCGATCGGGCCGCCGGGCAGAAACTGCACCAGCACAAAGTTGATGATCATGATCCCCAGCAATGTCGGGATCATCAGCAACAACCGACGAAGGATATATGCACCCATTAACCTGCCCTAGAACGCGCCAGCTTCTTTTAGTTTTTGCGCTTTTTCTTTGCTATACCACCAAAAATCCATTTCGCCCATGGCATAAGGCGGCAACGGTTCGGGATATTCGTATATATCCACATAGGCGATGTTGTGGGACGCCTTGTACCACTGCGGTATCCAGATGTGCATGGCGCGCAGCGACCGGTCCAGCGCGCGGACGGCGACTTTCAGGTCGTTTCGGGTTTTCGCGCCCTCGATTATAGTGATCAGCGCATCTATGGCCGGGTTGGCCAGGCCAGTCAGATTCGAAGATCCCTGCGTATTGGATGTTTCGCTGCCAAAGATCGAGCGCAACTCGATGCCGGGTGTCAGCGACATGACATAGCGCTGGGTTGTGATGTCATAGTCGAATACCTTGCGCCGTTCGGCCTCTTGCGCCGGGTCAATTGACGTCAGTTTGGCATCGACGCCAAGTTTGATCAGGTTTTCGATGTAGGGGTTTATAATCCGGTCGAACGACGGGCTGTCGTTCACGAATTCCACCGTAAGGGGTTCGCCGTTGGCGTTCTTGCGCACGCCGTCGACGATCTTCCATCCCGCCTCATCCAGCATCTTGCTGGCGCGGCGAAACACCCGCCGGTCAAGAGGATCGGGTTTTGAGACGACGGGTGTGTAGGCGTCCTCGGTGAACACGCTTTGGGGCAGGTCGGCCTTCAGCGGTTCCAGCAATGCGCGTTCCTCTGGCGTGATAGGACCCTTGGCTTCCAGATCTGAGTTTTCCCAAAAGCTGTCGGTTCGTTCATAGAGGCCGTAAAACAGCGTCTTGTTCGACCATTCGAAATTGAACATCAGGCCGAGCGCTTCGCGTACGCGGGGATCCTGGAACTTCTCCTTGCGCATGTTGAACCAGAAACCCTGCGTGCCCGAAGGGTTCCCATCCGGCAGAGTTTCCTTTTTCACCCAGCCCTTTTGCAGCGACGGAAAATCATAGGATGTCGCCCACAGCTTTGACAAGTATTCCTCGCGGAAATTGTAGGCGCCGCCCTTGAAGGCCTCGAATGCCGCCGTGTAGTCGGAGAAATATTCGATTTGCAGGACCTCGAAGTTTTCGCGTCCGACATTGACGTTCAGGTCCTTGCCCCAATAATCGTCGCGAGCCCGATAGGAAACGGTTTTTCCGGGAACGACCTTGTCCAGCACATAGCGGCCGCTGCCCAAGGGCGGCTCAAGCGTGCTCTCGGCAAAATCGCGGTTTTCATAATATGCCTTGGAAAACACTGGCAGACCAGCCGCGGCCAAAGGCAGTTCGCGCGTGTTGACGCCGTCACGGAAGGTGAATTTCACCCTCAGAGGCGACAGCGCCTCGACATTTTCAAAATCCGAGAAAGTGCTCTTGAAACTTGGACGGCCTTTTTCAATCAGGATATTGAACGAAAAAACGACGTCCGCCGCGGTGACCGGCGTGCCGTCCGAGAATTTCGCCTCGGGACGCAGGTTGAAAATCGCCCACTGCTTGCTCTCGGGATATTCGATGCTTTCCGCGAGCAGACCGTACATGGCGTCTGGCTCGTCGGCGCTGCCGGTCATCAGGGACTCGAAAAAGATGCTGGACAGCGCGGCGCTTTGGCCCTTGAGAATATAGGGAGAGAGGCTGTCGAATGTTCCAAAGGCCCAAGTCGAAAAGGTTCCGCCTTTGGGAGCGTCCGGATTGACGTAATCGAAATGAGCGAAGCCTTCAGGATACTTCAGATCGCCAAAGGCCGAAATGCCGTGGGCTTTGATAATCGTCTCTTCGTTTGCCCGTGCCGGCGCGAACAGCAAGAGGAAGGCGCATAATCCCAAGAAGCCCGCGACCACTGCAGATCGGGTTCGGAGTAGGGCAGGTGCAGAAGCAACCTGGCTGCGCGGTCGGTCCATAGGGCTTTCCTCTCTTGTTGTTTACGGCAGTCGACTGGGTCTACTTAATACTTGGGTTAATACTTAGGTAAAAAGCGAAACCTGTAAACAGCAAGACGCAATTGCGTGAAGAATGAGCGGACCAAACAAAAAGGCCGCCCGGAGGCGGCCTTGCGTGTCTTTTAATTTAGATTCAGTTTCCGATTGTCGCCAGATAGGCGATCAGGTCGGCGCGATCCTCGGCCTTCTTTATACCGGCAAAACCCATCTTGGTGCCAGGTGCGTAATTCTTCGGGTTCTCCAGAAAGCCGTTCAGACTGTCCGAATCCCAATTTCCGCCCAGACCCATCAGAGCGTCGGAATAGTTGAACCCGGCAACCGATCCGATTGCCCGACCGACAACGCCATAGAGCGTTGGCCCGGTACCGTTGGCGCCTTCCTCGAGTTTGTGGCATGCCTTGCACTTCGAATAGCCCTTTTCGCCTTTTCCGGCATCGGCCGAGGCCATCAGCTCTTCGAAAGACGGGCCTTCTTCGGCCTCACCCGCACCGCTGGTTTCCGAAACCTCGATGACATAGGCCGCAGCCACTTCGTCGCCGTGGCCTTCGGACCCGACATGGTAGAGCAATTCACCCGCCCAGTTGACTAGCAGATAAATCAGCAACGCGCCACAAGCTGCGCCGACGATCTTTGTAATTTCCATTGTGTCCATGGCCACTCACCTTCGTTCCGGGGGGATTCGCCCCGTCTTTTGTCTCTGCAACGTTCTAGCGGCTTTCCCTATCGTCTTGCAAGGTGTAGAACCGCGACGAAACGCCCAACTTTGCAGGTAATATCATGGCGGTAAAAAAACAGACGATCGCGTTCCAGGGTGTTCTGGGCGCATATTCTCATCAGGCATGCACCGAAGTCTACCCGGAAGCGGAGGCTTTGCCGTGCAATACGTTCGAGGGCGCGATTGACGCGGTGAAGCGCGGCGATGCCGATATTGCCATGCTGCCGGTGGAAAACTCCACCTACGGCAGGGTCGCGGATATCCACCACCTGCTGCCTGAATCCGGCCTTCATATCATCGCAGAGCACTTTTTG
>JBFFQS010000088.1:0-9342 GCA_041573315.1 Amylibacter sp.
ACTGCCTCGATCGTTTCGGGCGCGCTGGCGGAGCGGATCAAGCTCTGGCCCTTCCTGATCTTCGTGGTCATCCTGACCGCCGTGATCTATCCGATCCAGGCTTCCTGGAAATGGGGCGGCGGTTTCCTGGAAGTAAGAGGTTTCCTTGATTTTGCAGGCTCGACCGTGGTTCACTCCGTCGGTGGCTGGGCAGCCTTGACTGGCGCGCTGATCCTCGGTCCTCGCATCGGCAAGTACAAGGCTGGCAAAGTTCACCCGATCATGGGTTCCAACTTGACGCTGGCGACACTGGGCACGTTCTGCCTGTGGCTCGGTTGGTTCGGCTTCAACGGCGGCTCACAGCTTGCCATGGGATCGATCGGTGACGTTGCCGACGTGTCGCGGATTTTCGCGAACACCAACGCGGCTGCTGCCGGTGGCGTGGTTGCAGCGATGATCCTGACGCAGATCCTGTACAAAAAGCCTGACCTCACCATGATCCTCAACGGCGCACTTGCCGGTCTGGTGGCGATCACCGCTGAACCGCTGACCCCGACACTGGGCTCTGCAACCATCATCGGCGCCATAGGCGGTATCATCGTGGTGTTCGGCGTTCCGCTTCTGGACAAGCTGAAAATCGACGATGTCGTCGGTGCTATCCCCGTCCACCTGTTCGCAGGTATTTGGGGCACGATCGCGGTTGTCATCACCAACGACGACGCAAGCCTCGGCACACAGCTTTACTCGATCATCGTTGTCGGCATCTTCGTTGTCGTCACCTCTGCGATCGTCTGGTTCATTCTGAAGGCAGCCATGGGTATCCGGGTATCCGCCGAAGAAGAAATCAACGGTCTGGACATGGCCGAGCTTGGGATGGAAGCCTACCCCGAATTCACCAACGGTTAAGCCAACAGCTTTTCCCCGGGGAGACTATCCCCCTACTGACCGGGCCAGTTTTGGCCCGGTTTTCTTATTAAAGGTCGTGGAAATTTATCCGTTAAGTTTAATTAAACTTTCACATTGTAACAGAGCCGCCCCCGCGCCTATCCCTGACTTGTGGGAAGTTTATGGGGATAATGCACATGGCGCAGGTATCGTTCCAGGGATACAGCTATCGTCTGGCGGATAATGGCATCATCGTTTTCGACACGGCGGTTCTGACCTTCGAGGCGATTGGCGACAATCTGCAATTCAGCTATTCGATCGCTGCCGACGAAGGCTTGTTTTCACCGATCGATTTCGATCCGGAGAACTATGACCGGGTCTATGTGACGTCCGGCGACGTAACGCTTTCGCTGCAGGGGCCGGACCTTCTGTTCTACATCGGCACCTATATCTGGGACGGGTCTGCCGGCAACGGCACAGCGCAGGTTTTCGACGTCACGACTTCGCCGATTTCGGGATACGTGTTCTCCTTCAACGGGGATCCGCTGCCCGATCTTCTGGACCCGGAAACAGCGGTGGCCTGGTACGATTCGATCTTCGACTACCAGTTGATCGACGACGGCCTGCTGGCCATCGATACCGTGGTGCGTTTCTCGGTCCTCGATCATGCGGACATGAATTATGGCGACACGATCACCGGTTCGCATGACAGCGACACGCTGGAAGGGGGGGCAGGGTCCGATCTGCTGAAGGGGCTCGGCGGATCGGACTTTCTGTTCGGGCGCGGCGGGGACGACAAGCTGATAGGAAACGGCGGCGCCGACCACTTGTACGGCGGCGCCGGTGACGACGTCCTGCGCGCCGGACGCGGCGCAGACTGGCTGTCAGGCGGTTCCGGCAACGATAAGATATGGGGCGGACCGGGCGCGGACTATTTTCTGTTCGATGCCGATCTGGACAACGGCACGGACCGGATAAAGGATTTCGATCCCGGCAGCGACCGGATCGTGATCGAGCACCTCGGCGGTTTTGACGACATCTCGTTCAGTCAGGTCGACCGCGGCCTGAGAGTGGAGTTCCACGACACAGCCATCATTCTGGCCGGGCTTGACGCGAGCCAGATTTCGGCGGACGATTTCCTGTTTCTCTGACCTTCGGGCACCGCTTGACCCTTTCAACCGGTTCTGCGTATCTGGCGCTGCACCTGCCTATTTCGGCGCGTGCCTCACTCTTGGATGACTGAATATGCGGGTGGTTTCCGACAATATGCGCGGTGCGGGGCTTATGGCGCTGAGCATGGCGGGATTCACACTGAACGATTCGGTGATGAAATTCGTCGGTTCTGACTTCGACCTTTTCCAGGCGATTTTCATTCGGGGTATTTTCGCCACTGTCCTGATCGGCCTGCTGGCCTGGCGGGCAGGAGGATTCTCCAAACGCCCGGACAAACGAGACGGCCGGCTTATCGCCTTGCGGTCCGTGGCGGAGCTGGGCGCGACCTTCTGCTTTCTGACCGCGCTGATAAACATGCCGCTGGCCAATGTGACGGCGATCCTCCAGACACTTCCGCTGACCGTGGCGCTGGCGGCGTTCTTTGTCTATGGCGAACGCTTCCGCTGGCATCGCGGCATTGCGATCCTGATCGGTCTGGTCGGCGTTCTGTTCATCGTCCGGCCGGGCACCGAGGGTTTCAACAACTACAGCCTGCTGGCGCTTGTCGCCGTTCTGTTCATCACCCTTCGCGACCTGACGGCGCGAAACCTGTCGCGCTCCGTCTCCTCCATGCTGGTGGCTTTCATCACGTCGCTGGCGATAACGACAGCATCCGGTCTGGTGTCCGTCTGGCTGAACCGTTGGACCGCGCTCAGCCCCGGACAGGCTGGATTTCTGGCGCTGGCGGCGGTGTTCATCTTTGTCGGCTACTACTGCGCCATTGCCGCGATGCGGGTGGGCGATGTCTCTTTTGTCGCGCCGTTCCGATACACGGCAATGATATGGGCAATTCTGCTCGGCCTGATGGTGTTCGGCGACGTTCCCAACAAATGGACCAGCCTCGGTATGGTGATAATCGCCGGTGCCGGGCTGTACACCTGGCTACGTGAGCGCAAAGTTGCAGCCGACAGCTGACGGGAGTTACATTTCGACGACGGGCGCGACCTCGACCGCACGATCAGCAGGCCCATGGACTTGATTATTGCGTGGATTAAACATGCCTTTCAATAAGTCGGGTCAAGCGCCCCCCCAAAAAATGAGGCTCAGTTGATCCCGTTCGCCCGTTGCACGGCTCGTATATACTCAATGATCACTGCAATCTCCGCATCGCTGATCCCGTCCACCGGGGGCATGTCACCAAAGGACCAGTGATGCTGTCGGGCGCCGGCCTTCGCGGCCCGCACAAACGCAACGTCTCCGTGGTGCGACGGTTCGTAAATCTTGTGGATCAGCGGCGGCGCAACCCCGCCCTGTCCGGCGGCATTGGCGCCGTGGCATACTGCGCAATTTGCGTCAAAAGCCTGCTCGCCCTTCTGTTGCAGCGCGGTGAGTTCCGGCACAGTCACATCGACCATGGCCGGTCCCTGCTTGATCGGTTCGGGGCCTTTCGGAACGATCGCATAGACGCCGACGAAAACGACAACGGCCACCAGCCAGAACAACGGCGACTTCAGGATTGCCATCACGTTCTCCTCAAATTCTAGAAGTCCAGATTTTCCACGTTCAGCGCGTTCTGCTGGATGAACTCGCGCCGGGGCTCCACCACGTCGCCCATCAACTTGGTGAACAGGTCATCTGCCTCGGCCAGATCACCGACACGAACCTGCAAAAGCGTGCGCGCCTCGGGGTCAAGCGTGGTTTCCCAAAGCTGACTGGGGTTCATCTCTCCAAGACCCTTGTAGCGTTGCAGCGACAGGCCGCGTTCGCCCTCTTCCAGAATCGCGTTCAGCAGGTCGGACGGCGCATAGATAGGCCACTCCCGTTCCTTGCGGAACAACTTGGCGGGCCTTGTGTAGATTTCCTGCAGAGCAGCCGTCATCTGGCTCAGCTTGCGGGCCTCGCCGGACCGCAGGCATCCGCCGTCGAGTACGCGCGCTTCTTCGACGCCGCGCAGCATGCGGCTGAAGCGCAGCCCGCCGTCCTGCGTGATCCGACCCTGCCAGCCGCGCTCATATTCGGTGGAAACCATATCGAGCCGCTCCGCGATAGCATCCGCTATGCCCTGCGGATCGTCGTCCAGACGACCGGGCACCAAAGCCCCCACGATCGCCGCCTGCTCCAGCACGTGGCGCGAGTAATGCGTCGGAAAGGCGTTCAGGATCGAGCGCGATTGGCGCGCCTCCTGCACGACTCGGGCCAGATCGGGACCCGCCAGTGTCGAGCCGTCTCCCAACTTTAGCGTAGACCCTTCCAGTCCTTGATTTATAAGGAAATTATCCAAAGACGGCTGATCCTTCAGATAGACCTCCGACTTGCCGCGCGCGACCTTGAACAGGGGCGGTTCGGCGATATAGAGATATCCGCCCTCGATCAGTTCCGGCATCTGGCGGAAAAAGAAGGTCAGCAGCAGCGTGCGGATGTGCGCGCCGTCCACATCGGCATCCGTCATGATGATGATTCTGTGATAGCGCAGCTTGGCGATGTCGAACTCGTCGCGGCCGATGCCGCAGCCCAGCGCGGTGATCAGGTTGGTGATCTGTTCGCTCGACAGCATCTTGTCGAACCGCGCGCGTTCCACGTTCAGGATCTTGCCCCGCAGCGGCAGCACCGCCTGATTTTCGCGGCTGCGGCCCTGCTTGGCGGACCCGCCCGCGCTGTCGCCCTCCACGAGGAACAGTTCGGATTTCGCCGGATCGCGTTCCTGGCAGTCGGCCAGCTTGCCGGGCAGCGACGTGCCGCCAAACGCCGTCTTGCGCCGCGTCAGATCACGCGCCTTGCGCGCGGCTTCGCGGGCCAGCGCCGCCTCGACCACCTTGGAGATAATCTCTTTCGCCGGGCCGGGGTTTTCCTCGAACCATTCGGCGAGTTTTTCGTTCATAAGGCTCTCGACCGCCGGCCGCACCTCAGAGGACACAAGCTTGTCCTTGGTCTGAGAGCTGAACTTGGGGTCCGGAACTTTCACCGACAGAACGCAGGTCAGGCCCTCGCGCGCGTCGTCGCCGGAAAAGCTGACCTTTTCCTTCTTGGCGATGCCGCTGGTGCCGGCATAGTTGTTCATGGTCCGCGTCAGTGCGCCGCGAAAGCCCGCCAGATGGGTGCCTCCGTCGCGCTGGGGGATGTTGTTGGTGAAGGGCAGGACTGTCTCGTGATAGCTGTCGTTCCACCACATCGCGACCTCGATGCCGATGTCGTCTTTCTCGCCGACGATATAGATCGGCTCCGGGATCACCGGCGCTTTCGACCGGTCCAGGAACTTCACGAACTCGCGCACGCCGCCCTCGTAGATCATGGCCGATTCCAGCGGCTCCGGCGGGCGTTCGTCGCGCAGGATGATCTTGACGCCGGAATTCAGGAAAGCCAGCTCCCGCAGCCGGTTTTCGAGCGTCTTGAACGAAAAGTCGCGGTTTGAAAATGTATCGAGCGAGGCCATAAACCGCACCTCGGTGCCTGTTTCGCCGCCAGCGTCGCCGACCTCTTCCAGATGCCTGACGGTGAAGCCGCCCTCGAAGCGGGCAGTGTAAACCTTGCCGTCACGCCAGATCTTCAACTCCAGCCAGTCGGACAGGGCATTGACCACCGAAACGCCGACGCCATGCAGACCGCCGGAGACTTTGTAGGAGTTGCTGTCGAACTTGCCGCCCGCGTGCAGCTGGGTCATGATAACCTCGGCGGCAGAGACACCCTCGCCCTCGTGGATGTCCACGGGAATACCGCGTCCGTTGTCGCGCACCGACACGCTCTCGTCCGCGTGGATCGTCACCGAAACGAAGTCCGCGTGCCCGGCCAGAGCCTCGTCGATACCGTTGTCCACGACCTCATAGACCATGTGGTGCAGGCCGGAGCCGTCGTCGGTGTCGCCGATATACATGCCCGGCCGCTTACGAACTGCTTCTAAACCCTTGAGAACCTTGATGGAATCCGCGCCGTAGCTTTCGGATTTCTTCTGCTCTTCAGCCATTATTTTTTTCCTGTTTTATCTGCGGCAAATATAGGGGTTTTCGCCGGCAATGTCACGCAATAGCCACAAGATTTTGTGTCAGCCCAGGGCGATGACCATACCGACCAGAATAAGCGCGACACCGGCCCCGATGTTCATCTTGCGGATCGCTCCGGGCGTTGTCAGAAGAGCCCGAACCTTGTCGACGAAAAAAGCGAACATCACGTTGCCAAGCAGGGGGACCGCCAGCGATGTTACGCAGATCGCCACGACGTCGAACCGGTTCAGGCCGCCGAAGTCAAAGAACCCGGGCAGAATGCCCAGATAGAACAGGATCGCCTTGGGATTGCCGATGATCACCATCAGACCGGCCAGAAATCCGGCCCATATGCCGGGGGCGGTCAGCCGGCTGTCGGCGCGCAGGGTCCGCGCCGGTTTCCAGATCAGCATCGCGCCCATGAACAGGAATATCAGGGCTCCGAAATAGCGCAGCAGGATCAGGAAGTCGGCATAGACCGCCACCAGATAGCTGACCCCGAAGATCGCCACCAGCGGCCACATGGCGTCGCCGACCGCGACGCCCAGCGCCAGCGGCCAGGCGGAATGGAAGCCACCGGAAATCGACCGTGCAATCAGCGCCACCCAGACCGGACCCGGGGTCAGGAACAGGATCAGCAGGGCGCTGGCATAGAGCAGCAATTGGGCGAAAGTGACCGTCATTCAACGGCCTTAGCTGAAACATCCGGAGGTGGCAATATTCCCGGCTCTATCCGGCTACAGCGCCCCTGTCGTCCAGCGGCCAGAACGGATTGTACGCCACTTCCCAAAGATGGCCGTCAGGATCGGTATAGCTGCCGGAATAGCCGCCCCACTCGGTTTTGGCGGGCGTGACCATCAGCAGGGCGCCGGCATTGTCCGCGGCTGCGTAAGCGGCATCGACCTCTGCCTCGGTGGGATAATTGGTCGACAGGGATATTGCGCCCGTCGCCCTCTGCTTGATCGGGATGCCAAGGTCGGCCACCAGCGACTTGCGGTCATAGAGGGCGAGGTACTGGCCGCTCAGACGGTAGAAGGCGATCTTGTCGTTACCGCCCTCCGCTTCCCGCCACCCGAGGTCTGCATAAAAGCTCCGGGATTTTTCAAGGTCCGCGACCGCCAGTGTAATCAGTGTAACCCGCTGCGATTC
The DNA here is from genome assembly GCA_041573315.1 of Amylibacter sp. GTDB lineage: Bacteria > Pseudomonadota > Alphaproteobacteria > Rhodobacterales > Rhodobacteraceae > Amylibacter. The sequence goes on from JBFFQS010000088.1 coordinate 7,140, forward strand.
CATCACAAGCTCCTCCACCCGTCAGGCTGTCACGATTTTTCGAATCGGACAAGACTGATTCTGTTACCGGTATCGTTTCAGGATCGCTGCCGCTCAGGCGTCCCTGATCTGCGAAACGCCGCCGTCCTCGCTGACGCACAGCAGGTTCGCGCGATCGCCAAGCTCCGCGAACAACTCCGCGCCTGTGCCGGTCATCCAGGCCTGCGCGCCCAGCCCGCAGATCTCGTCATAGAGCGCCGCGCGGCGGTCGGCGTCCAGATGGGCCGAGACCTCGTCCAGCAACAGGATCGGCGGGGCGCCGAAATCCTGCGCTACGGCCCGTGCATTGGCCAGTATCAGGGAAATCAGCAGGGCCTTCTGCTCCCCGGTCGAACATTGCCGGGCATCGACCCCCTTGGCGCGATAGATCGCACGCAGGTCGTCGCGATGCGGCCCCACCAGTGTCCGCCCCGCCGCCATGTCGCGGCGCCTGCCGTCGCGGAAGGCTTCCTGCAAGTCTTGCCAGTCGAGGATTACCTCCGCGCCCTCAACCCCGCAGAGCGAAAGATCGCCCGCCGGAAAGGACGAACCGCCATCGCCCTGCGCCGCCTCCAGCCGCTCCAGTGTCGCCAGCCGATTACTCTCGACCAGCGCTCCGGCCTCGGCCATCTGGGCCTCGACCCCGTCATACCACGCGGCGTCGGTGATGCCGTCCTTCAGCATCCGGTTGCGTTCGCGCATGGTCTTTTCATAGGTCAGCGAGGCGTCGGCATGCGCGGGGAAAAAGCTCATCGCCATCCGGTCGAGAAACCGGCGGCGGCCCTCTGCGCCCTCGACCCACAGGCGGTCCATGACCGGCACCAGCCAGACCATCCGCGCCAGCCGTCCCAGCGCGATCTGAGGCGCCGTCTTGCCGTCGATCAGGATTGTCCGCGATCCGCTACCCGTCCAGGCCGTTTCCACCTCGTGCAATTGCCCGAGGCTCTGCAGCTCCGCCGTCACTTTCCAACCGAGCGATTCCGGCGCGCGGGACATTTCGTCGATCTGCGCCCGGCGCAGGCCGCGCCCAGGCGAAAACATGGAGATGGCTTCGAGGATATTGGTCTTGCCCGCCCCGTTCGGACCGAAGATGGCCACGGGACGGCCGTCCGTCTCCAGACGCGCGAGCTTGTAAGACCGGAAGTGCGAAAGTGTCAGCCTGCGTATCGCGAGCGCGGACAAATCACACCCGCATCGGCATCACGACATAAACCGCGGTATCGTCGTTGCCTTCGCGCATCAGCGTCGGATCGCCCGAGGAATTGAACAGGAACACGGCGTTTTCACGATCGACCTGTCCGGCGATTTCCAGCAGGTATTTCGCGTTGAACCCGATCTCCAGCCGCTCGTCGGAATAGGCCACGGCCAGCTCCTCGTCCGCGGCGCCGCTCTCGGGCGCGTTGACCGACAGGATCAGCCGGTCATCCTCCATGGCCAGCTTGACGGCGCGCGAGCGCTCCGAGGATACGGTCGAAACCCTGTCGACGGCCTGTGCGAATTCGGCGGCGTCCACTTCCAGGCGGCGGGTGTTGCCGGTGGGAATGACGCGGGTATAGTCGGGGAACGATCCGTCGATGACCTTAGAGGTCAGCGTGATCTCGGGCGTAGCGAAACGGATCTTGGTCTCGGACACCGACACCGCGATCTTGGCCTCGTCATCCTCCAGCAGCTTGCGCAACTCGCCGACTGTCTTGCGCGGCACGATGACGCCGGGCAAGTCCTCGGCTCCGGTGGGCAGCGGCGCGTCGATGCGGGCCAGACGGTGGCCGTCGGTGGCGACGCAGCGCAGCACTTTGCCGCTTTCGGCGTCGGCGGCGTGCATATAGACGCCGTTCAGGTAATATCTTGTTTCCTCAGTGGAAATCGCGAATTTCGACTTGTCGAACAGACGGCGCAGCACCGACGCGTCGGCGGTGAAATTGCAGTCGTATTCGGACGTGGCCATGACCGGAAAATCTTCGCGCGGAAGGGTGGCCAGCGAGAAATTCGAGCGCCCCGCCTTAACGTCCAGACGACCGGTGGTGCCGTCATCCGACAGCTCGACCATTGACCCGTCCGGCAGCTTGCGCACGATCTCGTGCAGCGTATGCGCACCAACAGTGGTGGCACCCGCGCGTTCGACCATGCCGCCGACCTTGTCCACGACCTCGATATCCAGATCTGTGGCGCGGAAACTGATGTCCGA
>JBFFQS010000089.1:0-9188 GCA_041573315.1 Amylibacter sp.
GGATCTCGTGGCTGCGCATCCAGTTGACGTTGCCCTTCAACGTGTTGATCTCGCCGTTGTGGGCCAGCATTCGGAACGGCTGCGCCAGCCACCACTGCGGGAAGGTGTTGGTGGAATAGCGCTGGTGATAGATCGCGAAGGCGCTCTCGAAACGGTCGTCCTGCAGGTCGGGATAGAACACGGCGACCTGCTCGGCCAGCATCATGCCCTTGTAGATGATCGAGCGGCAGGACAGCGAACAGACATAGAAATCCTTGACCTGCGCCACGGCGACGGCCTTTTCGATCCGGCGGCGGATGACGTAAAGCTCGCGCTCGAACGTATCCTCGTCGACGTCCTTGAGGTTCGAGATCAGAATCTGCTCGATCTCTGGCCGGGTAGCGTTGGCCTTGGCGCCCAGACAGGACACATCGACCGGCACATGGCGCCAGCCATAGATGTAGTACCCCATGCGCAGCACTTCGCTCTCGACGATGGTCCGGCATTTTTCCTGCGCGCCGAAATCGGTGCGCGGCAGAAATACCTGGCCAACGGCGATCATCTTGTCGGCATTGGGCTCGTGGCCGGTCCGGCGGATCTGGTCATAGAAGAACTTGACGGGGATCTGGACGTGAATGCCTGCGCCGTCGCCGGTCTTGCCGTCCGCGTCGACCGCGCCGCGGTGCCAGACCGCCTTCAGCGCCTTGATGCCGTTCTCGACCACCTTGCGGGACCGATCGCCGTTGATGCTGACCACCAGGCCGACACCGCAGGACGAATGCTCTTCGGCCTCGGAGTACATGCCGTGCTCCGCCATGTAGGCGCGCTTGGCTTCCTGTTCGGCTTTCCAGTTCGGGCCGATCTTGGAGTCGAATTTCGTCATCGTTTTTCCCTTTCTGCGGGGACAGCCGGCAAGGCCGTCGCATCATCTGTTCCGGTCAGCGCCGGTTCGCCTCGACACGGGTCAGCGCCCCTGTCGCATTTAACAATCGGTAAACGGCGCCGTCATACGAAGTGTCATACGCTCTGTGCACAGATGTCATACGCATTTCATACGCCGGTTTTTCACCGTTTAAGGGCCGGACCGGCCTCATTCAGCGGCCACCGCGGCGCTGGTGCTCAGATAGTCCAGAATACTGTCGGCAGCGTCGCGTCCGTCGCGGATCGCCCAGACGACCAGCGAGGCGCCGCGCACGATATCACCGGCGGCATAGACGCCCGGCAGGCTGGTTGCCTTGGTCCGGAAATCGGCCTTGACCGTGCCCCAGCGGGTGACCTGCAACTCCGGTTCGCCCCACAGTGTAGGCAGCGGCTCCGGCTCGAAGCCCAGCGCCTTGATCACCAGATCGGCGTCGGCGACATAATCCGCGCCGGGGATTTCCTCGGGGCTCTGACGGCCCGACGCGTCGGGCGCGCCCAGACGCATCTTGGACACGACGACGCCGGTCACTTCGCCTTCACCGGTGAAGCCCTTGGGCGCCGACAGCCAGACGAATTCGACGCCTTCCTCTTCGGCATTCGCGGTCTCGCGCTGCGATCCGGGCATGTTCTTGCGGTCGCGGCGGTACAGGCATTTGACCGATTTCGCGCCCTGACGGATGGCCGTGCGGACACAGTCCATGGCCGTGTCGCCGCCGCCGATGACGACGACGTTCTTGCCGTCCGCCGACAGTTCGCCGTTCTCGATTTCGGGTACGCTGTCGCCGAAGTTCAGGCGGTTGGACGCGGTCAGATAGTCGATCGCCTTGACGATGCCGGAGTTGCCGGCACCGGGTCCTCCGAGGTCGCGGGACTTGTAGACGCCCGTGGCGATCAGGATTGCATTGTGTTTCGAACGCAGTTTCTCAAAGCTGATGTCCTTGCCGATATCGCAGTTCAGAACGAACTCGACGCCGCCCTTTTCCAACTGCTCGTTGCGGCGCATGACAATGTCTTTTTCCAGCTTGAAGCCGGGGATGCCATAGGTCAGCAAGCCGCCGGCACGGTCATAGCGGTCATAGACGGTAACCTGCACGCCCTGACGGCGCAGCTTGTCGGCAGCGGCCAGCCCGCCCGGTCCCGCACCGATGATGCCGACGCTTTCGGGGCGTTCATGCGCGGGTGCGGCGGGTTTGACCCAGCCTTTTTCCCACGCGGTGTCGGTGATGTATTTCTCGACCGAACCGATGGTCACGGTGCCGTGGCCAGACTGTTCGATGACGCAGTTGCCTTCGCACAGGCGGTCCTGCGGGCAGATCCGCCCACAAATCTCGGGGAATGTATTTGTCGCCTGGCTGAGTTCATAGGCTTCCTGCAACCGGCCTTCGGCGGTCAGTTTCAGCCAGTCCGGAATATTGTTGTGCAGGGGGCAGTGGGTTTGGCAGAAAGGCACCCCACATTGCGAACAGCGCGAGGCCTGCTCGGCGGCTTTTTCGGCGGCGTACTCCTGGTAAATCTCGTCATAATCCGCGGTGCGTACACTGGCGTCCCGCTTTTCCGGCATTGCCCTGCCAACCTTGACGAATTTAAGCATTTTGTTTTCAGCCATGACACTCTTCCAATTTCCGGGTATCCCATCAAAAACAGCTTTTACACAGGTTTCTTTCTGCATAAAAGTCATAGATACTGACCTATATTACAGGTTTTTTGCCGCGGGCTTCGAAAAAATGGCAAAATCCCGCACATTTAGGTAAGTATATAATACCTATTTTCGGAATTTCCTTTTCCTCTCAGCCCATTTAGGGTCGCCCATAGAATCGAGAGAGCAATTCCATGACCCTGTTCCACTTGTTTATTCTGGCCGCTATTCAGGGCCTGACCGAGTTTCTGCCGGTTTCGTCTTCGGCGCACCTGATTCTTTTGCCGCAACTCTCCGGAATGCAGGATCAGGGTCTGGTCATCGATATTTCGGTCCATGTCGGCACGCTGGGCGCGGTCATTCTGTACTTCTGGAAAGACGTCCGGGCGGTGCTGGTGGGCGTCCTCGACGTTCTGCGCGGCCGCATGACGACGCCGGGGGCACGGCTTGCTCTGCTGTTCGCGCTGGCGACGGTGCCCGTCGTCCTTGCGGGCCTGCTGCTGAACCTGGCCGGTCTGGAAGAGGCAATGCGCTCGATCAAGGTGATCGGCTGGGCCATGCTGCTCTTCGGGCTTGTGCTCTACTGGTTCGACCAGCGCGGGCCATCGCACAAGACCGCATCCGACTGGACCGTGCGGGACGCGCTCATCCTCGGGCTTTGGCAGGCTGTCGCCCTGATCCCCGGAACCTCGCGTTCCGGCATCACCATCACCGGCGCGCGGGCGCTCGGCTATACCCGTACGGACGCCGCCCGCCTGTCGATGCTGATGTCGGTCCCGACGATCTTTGCGTCCGGAGTGCTGCTGGGCGGAGAGGTTGCCGCGACCGCCAACTGGCAGGCGGCCAAAGACGGCGCGATCGCCGCGGCGCTGGCCTTTGTCGCCGCGCTGCTGGCGCTTACCCTGATGATGCGCCTGCTGCGCAGCGTCAGCTACACGCCCTATGTCGTCTACCGGGTGATACTCGGCGCTGTCTTGCTGTGGATCGCCTACACCTAGGCCTTGAGGTCCCGCGAGGATTCAGTCAGTTCCGTGTACTGGCCATAGGGCCGGTGACGGTACAGGTACTTCTCCAGAACCGCGGACATCGGCGTTGGCGAAATGCCCAGGTCGCCGAATCCCTTCGCGCCCTCTGACACGACGTTGTCGGTCTTCAGCAACTCGACCTGATCGGCGGTCAGAATGGTATTGGTGAACAGGCCGCCCGTCAGCTTCTGCAACAGGTCCAGACCCTTGGCCTGCATGGTCGCCATCCAGAACGGGATCGCCACCTTGAAACGGGACCGGCGGATCACCTTCAGCATGCGCGTGACCAACTGCTCGAATGTCTCGACTTCCGGTCCGCCGAGTTCATAGACGCCGGCTTTCGCCTGCCCGAGAATGCCCTTGACCGCCGCCTTTGCGACATCGTCCACATAGACCGGCTGGAACCGCGTACCGGCACCCACCAGCGGGATCGCGGGCGACAGCCGCGCCATGGTCGCGAAGCGGTTGAAGAAACTGTCTTCGTCGCCGAACAGGATCGACGGGCGCAGGATAACGGCCTTGGGGAAGGCTGCCTGAACGGCGGCCTCGCCCGCGGCCTTGGTCCGGGCATAGCTGCTTTTGGAAGACGCATCCGCGCCAAGAGCAGAGAGATGAACCAGTTGCCCGACGCCCTCTTCTTTGGCAATGCCGGCCACGCGCCCCGCGCCTTCTTCCTGAACGCGGTCGAATGTCTGCTTGCCGCTTTCCTGCAGGATGCCGACGCAGTTCACCACCGCATCCGCGCCTGCGATTGCCCTGCGGACCGAAGCGTCGTCGCGAATGTTGGCCAGCACCGGCTCGACCTGCCCGACCACGCCGTAGGGGCGGACGAAAATCGCCTCGTTCGGGCGCCGCACGGCGACGCGGACGCGCCAGCCTTCCTTGGCCATCCGGCGTGCGATATAACGGCCGACAAAGCCGGAACCGCCAAAGATCGTGACGAGTTTCGGGGACTGGGGCATGACTGACTCCTAGCAGACAAAATCTCTGTTCTGGAATAGCCTGTCACGCGCGCCGGAACAAGTTCGATTTATTTGCCGCATTTTACCGCTTGCCGTTGACAGGGTTCGCAAGCCTGTATAAATGCCCGCTACGACACCTGCCCAGGTGGCGGAATGGTAGACGCGCTAGCTTCAGGTGCTAGTGTCCGTAAGGACGTGGAAGTTCGAGTCTTCTCCTGGGCACCAATTCTCCCCGATTTCTAATTGCTTTAAGTCACATGGGAGTAATTGCGTTTTGAAGAGTGCGCGCGGACCCCGAGGCTTGCAAAACCGCCTCAGCCCGCACCCTGAGCGCCGCGCGACTCTAACGCTTTGCCCTGTGCCAAATACCCGATCAGCCGGTCGAGCATGGCGTCGCAGGCGTCCAATTGCGAAATGTCGATGAATTCATCGGGTTTATGAGCTTGGTCGATATTGCCCGGGCCACAAACGATTGTCGGAATTCCCAGCGCCTCGTGAAAGAACCCGGCTTCGGTGCCGTAGTCCACCTTCACCGCCGGCGCGACGCCGCCGAGAAGTCCGAAAAACTCGACGGCTTCGGATGACTCCGGAATGTCGAGGCCGGGATAGGCGTTCATTTCCTCGATCCGGATGGATGCCTGCGGATGAACCGGCTGCAGCCTGCAAACGATCGCCGCCGCCTTGGTTCTAATCCGGTCGAGAATTTCCTTTGGACTGTCACTGGCCAAATGGCGGATTTCGAATTCGAGTTCCGCCAAATTAGGTACCATGTTCAGCGTGGTTCCCCCGGACAGCACGCCGACATGCACCGTAGTATAGGGGATTCCATAGCCCTCGTCCCGCGCGCCATTGGCCGCGATATCGGCCTGCAGATCGCGCAAAATGCCAACGAAGTCCGTCGCCATGTGTAGCGCGTTCAGATAATTGGGCGCGGAGGCGGAATGCCCCGAGGTCCCGCGAAAGACGACGCGGTAGGACACCTTGCCCTTGTGTCCAATGGCGAGCTGCATGGACGTCGGTTCGCCGACAAGGCAGTAGTCCGGCAGCCCGATCGCGTTCTCGAGATGCGGGATCATATCGTTGATGCCAAGGCATCCGAGCTCCTCGTCATATGAAAACGCGAGTTTCAGCGGCGCGACGAGTTGGTTGCCTGCTGACAGGTTCGCGGCCTTGTCCGCGGCGCGCAGAGAGGCCGCCGCGAAGCCCTTCATATCAGCGGTTCCCCTTCCATACACGCGGTCGTCCCTGCGCGTCATCACAAACGGGTCGCTGCTCCAGTTTTGACCCGCGACAGGAACCACGTCCAGATGCGCAGACAACAGCACGCCGCCCGGACCTGTCGGGCCAATTGCGGCGAACAAGCCGGCCTTGCCGCCTTCGCGCGCCATGTGCCTGTGGCAACGGAAACCGCGTTCCTTCAGAAAAGCCTCGATATTGTCGGTAATCGCCAGGTAGTCCTTTTCCGTGCAAACCGAGGGAAAGCCGACCAGCCGCTCCAGAATTTCAAGTGTGCCGGGCGTTTGCATGGGCTGGCCTATCTTTCATTTCGCGTCGCGGCGAAAGGTATCCGCACTTCGAACTGTCCGCTGAGGCTTTGCACCGATCCGTCCTCGACCATGACGTTCGGCTCCATCAGGGTGTTGCCGATGACGATACCCCCCCTGACGATTTCCGCGCCGAGGTAGACGGCGGCGCAGTTGTGGCGGCCCGATGTCAGGGCTGCGTTTTCCGATTCGATGGACACGGCCTTGTTCCCGGCATCAACCAGAACCCGATTGCGCGGGCCGTGGATCACGGGCGTTCCCGCCGTCACGATAATTTCGCCGGCTGCATGGTCGGACGGCGCCATAATCGACAGCGCGATGTCGGCCACAAGGGGCGCGAGGCTCTGATGCGGGCGTATCGCGTTGTGCAGCACTTCGACCACGGCTTGCCCCGCCTCCCGCCGCGCCGCACCAAGATCGGGCCGGCGCGACACCAGCGCACTGTTACGCGCCGCGATACCGACATCGGGACCGAGCGCGATCATACCTGCATCGACGTCCGGGTTGGCCTCCAGCACCGCATCGAGCGCCGCCTTCGCCGACATGCCGCGCGCCATGCAGGCCAGCACGGCGGCGTTCATCGCAACACCGTCGGAACCGACCGTATTCGGCAGGCGGTGTCCCGTCACCAGCCCAACGCGCGGGTCGGCGGCCAGAAACTGCATCAGCGGGTCCGGTCTGTCAGGCCCGCTGGACATCACGGCGGCAAAACGCGCCGCCGCGATGTCCTCCGGCGGGAGGCTGCCCGTTCTTTCGCCTTGCGTAAAAAGTGTCGTCGTGCCGCCGCGCTGGGTTTCGGCGAGCCGCAGTTCGCCATTCGCGTCAATTGCCGCGAAAACGGCAAAACCGCCGATGGCGCCGGTTCCGACACGCTCTGCGGCCTCCAAAGCCCTGAAGACCGCAAGGCCCGCATTCTTCCCCGTGGCGCCGATACCGATCGTCATAACGGTTTCTCCGGGTCCGGCGCGCGCAGGTGGCAGGCAACCTGATGCCCGTCGGAAACAGCGTTGAGTCGGGGGTCCTTCACGCGGCAGATATCCTGCGCTATCGGACAGCGTGTGTGAAAATGACAGCCGCTCGGCGGGTCGATCGGGCTGGGCACGTCGCCCTTTAGCACGATCCTCTCGCGTTTGCGCGCGTCCGGGTCCGCTACCGGCACAGCCGACAGCAACGCCTCGGTATAAGGGTGCTGCGGGTTGGCGAACAACTTTTCCCGCGGCCCGCTTTCGACAATCCGGCCCAGATACATGACCGCGACCCGGTGGCTTATATGTTCCACCACGCTCATGTCATGCGAGATGAACAACAGTGACAGCCCCATCTCCTTTTGCAGCCGGATCAGCAGGTTGATGACCGAGGCCTGGATCGAGACATCGAGCGCCGACACCGGTTCGTCGGCGATGATCAGGTCGGGGCTGACGACAAGCGCGCGGGCAATGGCCAGACGCTGGCGCTGCCCGCCCGAAAATTCATGCGCGAAGCGGGTCATCTGGTCGGGGCGCAGGCCGACCTTCTGAAACACCTCGGCCACGCGCCGTGTCAGGTCCGCCCCAGAGGCGAGACCGTGGATTTTCAGCGGCTCGCCAACGATGGAGCCAGCCGTCATTCTGGGATTCAGCGAGGCATAAGGGTCCTGGAATATGGTCTGGACCTGCTTGCGGACCGGCTTCATCGCGGTTCTGCTCAGCCCGGCGATATTGTGGCCGCGCACGAGGATATCGCCCTCGGTCGGCTCGTGCAGTTTCATGATCAGCTTGCCAACGGTCGATTTCCCGCAGCCGCTTTCGCCGACCAGTCCGAGCGTTTCACCGGGCTTGATCTCGATCGACACGCCGTTGACCGCGTTCACGAAACGCCGGGCACCGAAAAATCCGCCGCGCACCGGAAAGCGTTTTACGAGGTTGTTGGTGCTCAACAGAAGTTGCTCGGTCATGACAGGGGCTCCAGCTTGTCGGAATGCCAGCAGGCCGCCAGATGGCCGGCGGCTTTTTTCTCAAACGGCGGGTGTTGCGCGGTGCATTTGTCGGTAGCGAAAGAGCAGCGGGCGGCGAAGCGGCAACCGGCGGGCAAATCGGTCAGCGAAGGAACAACGCCGGGGATTTCGTTCAACTCGGTCTCGCCCACCGCGCCGGCATGACCGAGCTTCGGCAGAGCGCCCAGCAGGCCGCGGGTATAAGGATGTTGGGGATTGCGGAACACATCAGCGACCGTTCCTTCCTCGATCTTGCGGCCGGCGTACATCACCAGAACCCGGTCAGCCATTTCCGCGACCACCCCCATGTCATGCGTGATCAACATGATTGCGGAGCCGGTTTTCCTGCGCAGTTCCTGCATCAGTTCGAGTATCTGGGCCTGAATGGTCACGTCGAGCGCGGTCGTCGGCTCGTCGGCGATCAGCACCTTCGGATTACAGGAAATCGCGATGGCGATCATGATGCGTTGCAGCATTCCGCCGGAAAACTGGTGCGGGAATTCCTTGAGCCTCTGTTCCGGTGCGGGAATGCTGACGCGCCGCATCATTTCGACGGCGTGGGCGCGGGCCTGCGGCAGTGTCATGCCGAGGTGCTGCTGAATGCCCTCTGTCATCTGCAATCCGATGCTCAAAACCGGATTGAGCGATGTCATCGGCTCCTGAAAGATCATCGACAGGCTGCTGCCGCGCAGCTTTTGCATTTCCCTGTCGCTCAGCGCTGTCAGATCGCGGCCCTCGAACATCACCCGGCCGCTTGCAAGCCGCCCCGGCGGCTTGGGAATCAGGCCCATCAGCGACAGGGACGTCACGCTCTTGCCCGACCCGCTTTCACCGACGATGGCCAGAATTTCGCCTGCCTTCAGGTCAAAAGACATGTCATCGACGGCGCGGGCGATGCCCTCCTTGGTGTGGAATTCTGTCGTCAAATGCCGGACCTCAAGGACCGTGTCGCCCTGAGCCACCCTCTGCGGGGCCTGAGATAGGGCGGTGTCCTGCATGGCTCTGCTCCTCAAGATTTCTGGCGCGGATCGAGCGCCTCGCGGATGCCATCGCCCAGCAGGTTGAAGCCGAGGACGGTCACCATGATGGCAAGTCCGGGATAGATCATGATCCACGACGCCTGCGTGAAATAATCGCGACCGGAAGATA
>JBFFQS010000090.1:0-9183 GCA_041573315.1 Amylibacter sp.
CATATCCGAAGCCTGACCAAAGGTAATCACATTACCGGCTGCCTGCGCGGCGGCCTGCGGCGCGGTCGAGTCGGTATGTTGCAGGATCACGTCTGCGCCTTGTTCGATCAGAACCTTGGCGGCATCAGCCTCTTTGGCCGGGTCGAACCATGTGTAAGCCCAGACGATCTTGAAAGTTACGTCGGGGTTCACCTTCTTGGCGTGAATGTAGGCGGAGTTGATGCCGCGAATGACTTCGGGGATCGGGAAGGAACCGATATAGCCGACGACATTGGATTTTGTCATGCGCCCGGCAATCGTTCCCTGAACCGCGCGGCCTTCGTAGAAGCGCGCCGAATAGACCGAAACGTTATCTGCCATCTTGTAACCGGTGGCATGCTCGAACTTCACTTTCGGAAACTTTTTGGCGACGTTGATCGTCGGGTCCATGTAACCGAAAGAGGTGGTGAAGATCAGCTCCGCGCCGTTCAACGCCATTTGTGTCATCACTCGTTCCGCATCCGCACCTTCCGGTACGCTTTCGACGTAAACGGTTTCGACCTTGTCGCCGAATTCCGCTTCGACGGCTTGCCGGCCTTTGTCATGTTCATAAGTCCAGCCGCCGTCACCAACAGGCCCGACATAGACAAAGCCGACTTTGGTCTTGTCCTGAGCCATTGCCGAAGTTGCCAAACCAACCGCCAATGCGGCACCGGAAAGGATCTTTATCAGTTTCATTCATTTTCTCCCAGATTGGATTTTTATAGTTACCTCAGCTTGAGGCGTGGAATATTCGACCAAGCGACGCGGGCGCGCGGCTGCGGTCTGCGGACATGATTACCAGCACGAGTATCGTAATCAGATACGGCGACATCGAAAGGTATTCAACGGGAATTGCGATACCTGCTGCCTGAAGATTCAGCTGCAACACGGTGACCCCGCCGAACAGGTAGGCACCCAGCAGGACGCGCCATGGCTTCCAGCTGGCAAACACGACAAGCGCCAGAGCGATCCAGCCGGCACCGGCTGTCATGCCCTCGGTCCACTGCGGCACGCGGATCAGGCTGATGTAGGCGCCGCCCAGCCCCGCGCAGGCGCCGCCGAACATTATGGCCATGACGCGAATGCGAACGACCTTGTAACCAAGCGCATGGGCCGCTTCGTGGTTTTCGCCGACGGCGCGCAGAATAAGCCCGACGCGGGTGTATTTCAGAACGGCCCATGTGGCGGCAACCAGCGCCAGCCCGAGGTAGACCAGAAGGTCGTGCTGAAAAAGGATGGGGCCGATCGCGGGAATATCGCTGAGCAACGGAATATGCAGGTCAGCCGTCGCGGGCGGTTTTACACCCTGATAGCTCTGTCCCATCAGCGAACTGAGTCCGAGGCCGAAAAGCGTCAGCGCCAGACCCGACGCAACCTGGTTGGCCAGCGCAAACTGCGTCAGCCAGGCGAACAAAAGGGACAGAACGGCCCCGCCCCCCGCCGCGGCAACGAAGCCAAGCGCCGGGGAACCTGTTTCGAATGCCACCGCAAAGCCGCAGATCGCGCCGGTGATCATCATGCCTTCGACCCCGAGGTTCAGGACGCCGGACTTTTCGACCACCAGTTCGCCGATAGCGGCGATCAGGATGGGCGTCGCCGCCACCATCAAAGAGGCAAGCAGAAGGATCGGATTAATCGCACCTAGGTCCATTACGCAGTCTCCCTTTTAGCAAAGCGGATACGGAAATTCGTCAACAGGTCCACTGCCAGCAGGAAGAACAACAGCATCCCCTGAAACAACTGGATGGCGGCGGCAGGCAGGCCAAGCTGACCTTGCGCTATTTCACCGCCGATGTATGTCAGCGCCATCAAAAGGCCCGCCAGCAGGATGCCGACCGGATGCAGACGGCCCAGAAAGGCCACGATGATCGCGGTGAACCCGTAGCCGGTGTTGAAGTCGATGCTGATCTGGCCTGCGGGCCCCGAAACCTCGAACATGCCTGCCAGACCGGCCAGCATGCCCGACGCGCCGAGGCAGAACAGGATCAGCCGCGATGGATTTACGCCTGCGAATTTGGCGGCACGCGGCGCCTGGCCGGTCAGTTTGATATGAAAGCCCAGCATGTGGCGGTTGAGCAGGATATATGCGAAGATCACGGCGATGAAGGCCGCCACCACGCCCCAGTGCATGCCGGAGCCCTCGATGATATCGGCATTGAAAGCGCTGGCATAATCACGCAGGTTGCGCGACCCCGGAAAGCCGTGGCCCTCCGGGTTCTTGAGCAGGCCCAGAGACATCGACGCCAGAAGTTGCTCGGCAACATAAACCAGCATCAGCGAGACGAGGATTTCGTTTGTGCCGAACCGCACCTTCAGGATAGCCGGGATCAAGGCCCAGAGCGTCCCGCCGATGGCGCCTGCCACGATCATGATCGGAAATATGTACCATGCTTCCATCGGATAGAACGCAAGACCGGCACCCGCGCCAAAAATCGCGCCCATGATGTATTGCCCTTCTGCACCGATATTCCAGATACCTGCCCGGAAACCGAGCGACAGGCCAATGGCGATCAGGATCAGCGGACCGCCTTTGACCAGAAGCTGCGGCCGGTAGTAGAAAGCAAACTCACCGAACAGCGGGTCCCAGAAGATCGTGCGGATCGCCTCGAACGGGTTCTCGCCCAGAAGTCCGAACAGCAGGCCCCCTGCGATCATCGTAGCGATCACCGCGACAACAGGGGTCAGATAGGCCCATTTTTGCGAGGGCGTAGGTCTTTTTTCCAGCTTAAACATGCGCAACCTCCATTCCGTGGGCTCCGCCCATCATCAGGCCGATTTCGTCTATCGTCAGCTCCGATGCGACGCGGGACCCGGACAGCCGGCCCTCGTTCAGGGCTGCGAAGTGGTCGGATATCTCCATCAGTTCGTCCAGGTCCTGGCTGATCACGACGAGCGCCGTGCCGTTGGCGGCAAGGTCCAGCAGAGACTGGCGGATTGCCGCCGCGGCCGAGGCGTCGACGCCCCATGTCGGCTGGTTGACCACCAGAACTTCTGGCCTTTGCAGAACCTCGCGGCCGATGACGAATTTTTGCAGGTTCCCGCCGGAAAGCGCGCGTGCCGCATTGCCCGCGCCGGGCGTGCGGACGTCGAATTTCTGAATGATGTCTTCGGCGAAATCACGGGCTTTCTGCCATTTCAGAAAGCCGCGTTCTTCCAACTCCTCGCGCACCGATCCGGTAAGCATGGCGTTTTCGATCAGGCTCATGTCCGGCGCGGCTGCGTGGCCGAGGCGCTCTTCCGGTGCGGTCAGCAGGCCCAGCTTTCGACGCGCATTGGGTCCGAGATGCCCGACCGGTTTGCCGCCAAGCTTCACGGCGTCGGAAGCGGTTGGAATTTCGCCGGACAGCGCCAGCAGCAATTCGTCCTGTCCGTTACCAGCCACGCCGCCGATGCCCAGTACTTCGCCTTTATGAACAGTCATGTGCACGTTCTTGAGCGAAGTGCCGAAGGCGCTGGGCGATTTGACGGACAGGCCGGACACATCCAGCATCACGTCGCCAAATTCCCGGCCCGCGCTCTTGGGCGTTTGCAGCGTGCTGCCGACCATCAACTCGGCCATGTCGCGGGCAGTCGTTTCACGTGGCACACAGGTGCCGACGTTCTTGCCCAGCCGCAGGATCGTGGCATTGTCGCAGAGCGATCGGATTTCTTCCAGCTTGTGGCTGATATAGAGTATCGCAGTACCTTCGGCGCTAAGCTTGCGCAGGGTTTCGAACAGGATATCGACCTCCTGCGGCGTAAGAACGCTGGTCGGTTCGTCCATGATCAGCAGCTTGGGGTCCTGCAGCAGGCACCGAATGATCTCGACACGCTGGCGCTCGCCGGCGGACAGGTCGCCGACCGTGCGATAGGGGTCGAGCGGCAGGCCGTAGGCTTCGGACACTTCACGGATACGCGCTGCCAGATCGCCCATTGCAGGCGGGTTCTCCATGCCGAGCGCGATGTTTTCCGACACGTTCAGCGCTTCGAAAAGCGAGAAATGCTGGAAAACCATCGCCACGCCTGCGGCGCGGGCCGCGCGCGGCTCTGCCGGCTCGAATGGCTGGCCCTTGAGTGTCAGGCTGCCGCTGTCCGGACGGACGAGGCCGTAAATCATTTTAACGAGGGTTGATTTTCCGGCTCCATTCTCGCCCAGAAGCGCGTGAACTTCGCCCTCACCTATGTCGAAACTGACGGTGTCGTTCGCGACGACGCCCGGATAGGCCTTGGTCAAACCCTTGATGGACAACAATGTCATTCTACGGCTTCCTTCCTGGCTGAACTTTGCGCCGCAGAGCGTATTAGCTCGGCGGCAACGCCCAGGGCAATCGCCTTGGGCTCCTTGCCCAAGGCCGGATCGCCGATTGGGCATTTGATGCGTGAAATTTGGGCAGGTGAATGCCCAAGTGCCTGTAATTTCGTCCGAAAACGTGCGCGTTTGGTTGCCGATCCGATCAGGCCGAGCGTCCTGAACTCGCGGCACAGAACCCGGTGACACAGTTCCAGGTCGAGCGCGTGCGAATAGGTCAGGATCAGGTGATCGGCGTTATCCGGCGCGTGCCGTACGGCCAGCGCCGGGTCGGCCGCGATCAGCGGCGTGACATCCGGGCGGATATCCTCCGGGAACCGGGACCGGTCGGTATCGATCCATGTAACGGCAAAGGGCAGGTCGGCGAAAGCGTCGACCAGCGCCCGGCCGACGTGGCCGGCTCCGTAAATCCACAAAGGCTGGTGCTGCGCGGCAAGGGGTTCGATCAGCCAGCCGTCCTTGAGGGTCGTTTTCAGGGGCAGGCTGCGATTGCGGCCTCCCTTCAGCAATCTCTGCACGGCCATGGTTTTCGGTGCTTCGGGCAGGACGGGTCGGGCAAAGAAATCGTCGATCCGGGGCAATGAAGCCTCGTCGAAACACTCGATCGCGAGCACCACTGACCCGCCACAGCATTGGCCCAGCGCGGGACCGAGCGGCATTTTCAGAACCTGTGCCGAACCGCCTGTCGCCAGCATGCGGCGGGCTTCCTCTGTGGCGCGGAACTCCAGCGTGCCGCCGCCGATCGTGTCGCTCTGGCCATCCGCCCAGACATGCATCGAGACACCGGTTTCGCGCGGCGACGATCCTGCATGCGAAGCAATGACGATCCGGGCGACGCGACCGTGCAGGCGCACCAGTCCCGTCAGCTTTTCAATGTCGAAGCCTGTTACCATGCCAGACCCTTCTGCCGCATGACGGCACGCAGGACACGTTCCGGCGTGGCCGGTGCGTCCAGATTTGGATAGGTCTTGCCGTCGCCGCAACCGCTGACCGCATGGCTCAGCGCCATCAGGGCCGATACGCCCAACATCAACGGAGGCTCCCCGACTGCCTTGGAGCGATAGATCGTTTCCTCGGCGTTTTCGTTTTCGAACAGCGCAACGTTGAAGACCTTCGGCCGGTCGGAACAGGCCGGTATCTTGTAGGTGCTCGGCGCATGGGTGCGCAGGCGGCCCTGATCGTCCCAGACCAGTTCCTCGGTGGTCAGCCAGCCAGCGCCCTGAACATAGCCGCCTTCGATCTGGCCGATGTCGATCGCCGGGTTCAGCGATTTCCCGACATCGTGCAGGACATCGCTGCGCAGGATCTTGTATTCGCCGGTCAGCGTGTCGATCACCACCTCGGTAACCGAAGCTCCATAAGCGAAATAGAAGAACGGACGCCCCCGGCCCGCGGCCCGGTCCCACTGGATTTTTGGCGTGGCGTAGAATCCGGTCGCGCTGAGCTGGATACGGTTGTTGTAGGCCATGCTGGCGACCTTCTCGAAGGTCAGAACTTCGGACCCGACAGTGACATTGCCATCGGCGAAACTCACCTTGTCCGGCGTGGTCTGATAGAGCGGCGCGAGGAACTCGGCCAGACGCGCCTTTAGCGTGTCGCAGGCGTTCTTCACCGCCATGCCGTTCAGGTCCGACCCGCTGGAGGCGGCGGTGGCCGAGGTATTCGGCACCTTGCCGGTATCGGTCGCGGTGATCTTGATCCGGTCGAGCGGCAGGCCGAAACCGGTCGCGGCGACCTGTGCCACCTTGGTGAACAGGCCTTGACCCATCTCGGTGCCGCCATGGTTCAGATGTACCGAACCGTCGGAATAGATATGCACCAGCGCGCCTGCCTGATTGAGGTGGGTCAGCGTGAAGGAAATGCCGAATTTTACCGGCGTCAGCGCGATACCGCGTTTCAGAACGCTGTCGGGATTGTCCTTGTGTTCCCTGGTAATCGCCGCATAGCGCGCCTTGTAGTCTGAGCGCTCGGCCAGTTCGTCCATCAGGGGCTGGATCACGCTGTCGGTGATCTCCATATGATAGGGTGTGGTGTCGCCGTTTTTGTACAAGTTGGCGTGGCGCAACTCGAACGGATCGCGGCCCATGTCATAGGCGATATGATCCAGGATGCGCTCGATCCCGACAAGGCCCTGCGGCCCGCCGAACCCGCGAAACGCGGTGGCCGATTGCGTATTGGTCCTCAGCCGATGCGATGTAATCCGAGCATGCGGCAGGTTATAGGCGTTGTCGGCGTGCAGCATGGCGCGGTCAGCCACCGGGAACGACAGGTCCAGCGCCCAGCCGCAGCGGGTGTAATGTGTGACGTCCACGGCCTCGATCCTGCCGTCGTCCGACACACCAACCGTGTATTCGATGCGGAAATCGTGCCGCTTGCCGGTGATCACCATGTCGTCGTCGCGGTCATAGCGCATCTTGCAGGGCCGACCGGTCAGTTTTGCAGCGACTGCACAGGATACGGCCAGCGCGTTGCCCTGACTTTCCTTGCCGCCAAAGCCGCCGCCCATGCGCCGCGTCTCGACGCGGACCGCGTGAAACGGCAAGCCGAGACCGGCCGCGACCTTGTGCTGGATCTCGCTCGGGTGTTGAGTCGAGGAGTGCACCAGCATGTCGCCGTTGTCTTGCGGGAACGCCAGCGCGGCCTGACCTTCGAGGTAAAAATGTTCCTGACCGCCGATCTCGATCGTGCCCTTGACGATATTCTTTGGCTCAAGGGTCTTGAGCACCGGATCGGGATCGCCCTTCGACCAGACGACGGGATCTTCGAACCGGCTGTCGGCTGCCATGGCCGCGTCGATGGTCAGCAGCGCGGGCAACTCCTTATAGTCGATCTTGCCCTTCTTCGCCGCCTTGCGCGCAGCGAGGTGCGAGGTCGCGATCACCAGAAAGATGGGTTGCCCGACATAATGCACGGTGCCATCCGCCAGAAGCGGTTCGTCGTGGACCGAGGGCGATACATCGTTGTCCGCCGGCAGGTCCCCGGCGGTCAGAACGGCGACAACGCCATCGGCGGCGCGTACGTCGTCGAGGTCCATCGCAGTGATCTGCCCGTGTGCGACGGTCGAGATGCCAAACGCAAGGTGGAGCGTGTTGGCGGGTGTCGGGATGTCGTCGATATAGCGCGCACTGCCTGTAACATGCAGGCGCGCGGCGTCGTGCGGTGTCACGCTCATGGCGCCACCTCCAAAACGCGCGGAGCGTCCTCGGTATCTTCCAGATAATAGCGTAGCAGCATGTTCCTGGCCGCGTTCATCCGATAGCGGTCAGAGGCGCGCATATCGGTCAGCGGCGTGAAGTCCTGCTCCAGCGCCGCCATCGCCGCCTCGATCGATCCGCGGGTCCATGGCTGGCCCAAAAGGGCGGCTTCGGCATGATCGGCATGTTTCGGAATGCCCGCCATGCCGCCGAAGGCGATCGAGCAGCAGGTGACCTTGCCGTTGTCTAGATGAATGTTGATGCAACCGCACACGGCCGAGATATCCTGATCGAAGCGCTTGGTCAGCTTGTAGCATTTCAGGCGGTCATCCTGTTGCGGAATAAAAATGCTCTCGACGAACTCGCCGGGCTGGCGGTCCTGCTTGCCGTAGTCGATGAAGAAATCGGCAAGCTTGATCTCGCGGCGGTCGTCACCCCGGCGCAGCGTCAGGCGTGCGCCCAGCGCGATCAGCGCGGGCGGGCCGTCACCGATCGGCGATCCGTTTGCGATATTTCCGCCGATGGTGGCCGCATTCCGGACCTGAACCGAGCCGTAGCGGCGGATCATCTCGGCGAAATCGGGGTGATATCCGGCAATGGCGGATTGCAGTGCGTTCAGATTGACGGCGGCGCCGACACGCATGCCATCGCCGGTATTCTCAATGGTTTTCAGGTCGGAGCAGCCGGACAGGAAACACACGGGCCCAAACGATTTCAGGCCTTTGGTGACCCACAGCGCCAGATCGGTTGCGCCGCCAACCAGACGACCGTCCGGACTTTTCAGGCACCAGTCGGCAAGCTCGTCCGCCGTGGTCGGAATGTAGAAATCGGCGTCACTGACAGCTGCGCCGGCTTGCAGGCCTTTCAGGGCCTTGGCGTCGTCGGCGACCCAACCCGGAACTTTGGTGCCTTCGGCGGCTTGTGCCGCACGAATGATCGGCGCATAGCCGGTGCAGCGGCACAGGTTGCCTGCCAGCACATCGTCATGATCGGTGCGACCGGTGGCGTGGGCGGCTGTCATGGACATGATGATGCCCGGCGTGCAGAACCCGCACTGGCTGCCGTGGTGATCGACCATCGCCTGTTGCACCGGATGCAGCTTTTCGGGCGAGGCAGCGGCTCCCTCTACAGTACGAACGGATTTTCCATGCAGTTGCGGCAGAAACAGAATGCAGGCATTCAGCGCGCGATGCTCGATACCGTCGGGCCCGATGTCGGACACCATGACGGTGCAGGCGCCGCAATCGCCCTCGTTGCATCCTTCTTTTGTGCCGGTGAGGTTTCGCGACTCGCGCAACCAGTCCAAAAGAGTGCGTGTCGGGTCGCTGACCTTGACATGCACGGTCTCTCCATTCAGAAGAAACTCGATTCCCATATTGAAAAACCCGCCACCTTCTCTTTCTGAGTTTCGCTTGCGCCCGCCCGATGTGGCGTAAAGCAGGCACCGAAACTATCATTCGGGTCAGGAAAGCAGGAAATCCGTTTCAAAGCAAACTTTTTGTGTCTTGCGGTTTCCTGGAAGATGTCTGCCGATATTCCGGGAATGCGGCAGCTGTAGATGACCCTGATGCAGAGGATTCGGCGGACTATTTTCCGACTTAAAACTGATCCGCCGCTGCGGAGTGTATTCACCGGCAGGCTGGAAATTGCCAATACTTTCATACTTGTGGGATTGTTCCA
>JBFFQS010000091.1:0-9131 GCA_041573315.1 Amylibacter sp.
AAGGACGAACTGATCGAGATCGCCGACCTGGTGACCGAGATGGAACTGATCAAGCACCCGTTCCGCTCTGGCATCAAGGCGCAGATCGGCGTGGAGTATTGATGGCGCGCAAACCCAAACAAACCGACCCGAACGAAGACCCGCTGCTGAACGAGGTCAAGCGCCTTTCGTCGCATCACTTCCTGCGCACGCAGAACAGTTGGGCCAGCATGGTCTGGTACAACGTCGTACGCGGCATGGCCTTTGGTTTCGGCTCGCTGGTCGGCGCTACGGTGATCGTCTACATCGTGATCGCGATCCTGTCCCAGATCGTCAGCCAGATCGACTTCATTCCCTTGCTGAGCGACTGGATCGCCAAAATCGTCGATATCGTCGAGCAATCGCGCGAGGCAGGCGGATAACCGGCACTGAATAGAAGAGTTTAAAATAATCGGGCCGCGGCGGTTGCCGCGCCCGACTTTCAAGCCATGATTAACCGCAAGGTAATATCTGGAACCAAATCCAAAGGAGTGTCCCCGTGACCAAACCGAAACTTCTGGGAATATCCGGCTCGCTCCGCAAGGAATCCTACAACACCAAGCTTTTGCATATGGCGGTGGAGATGTTCGGGCCCTGCGATTTCACGATGGGAAATATTCGGTTTCCGCTTTTCGACAACGATCTGCAGCAATCCGAAGGCATACCGGAAGCGGTCCAGTTGCTTTCGGACCAGATTGCCGCCGCGGATGCGGTGATCATCGCAAGCCCGGAATATAACCAGAGCCTTCCCGGCGTCCTGAAGAACGCGCTCGACTGGGTCAGCCGCACCGAGGGCAGCCCGTGGAAGCACAAGCCGCTGGCGCTCGTCAACGCCGCTGCCGGGCGGACCGGCGGCGCGCGGTCGAATTATTCGCTGCGGCTGGCTCTGGCGCCGTTCAATACAAGGCTGTTGCAGGGGCCCGAAGTTCTGGTCGCGCTGGCCAGAAAAGAGTTCGACCAGGACGGCAAGCTTGAAAACGAACGCTACCTGAAGGTTCTGAAGACGCTGATGGAAGACCTGCGGGCCGAGGCGGAACGGCGTTAGGAAATATGGTGCCCGACGGTGAAGCTATCGGGCAGGTCGACAGGCACGCCCGACGCGTAATCCGCCAGAACGCCGCCAACCTTGTGCGCGATTCCGAACCCGATCTTGAACGCGCCCATCGCGGCTAATACGCCATCCCGCCCCGGCACAGGCCCCAGCATCGGATCGCGTTTGCGGGCCCTGGGACGCAAACCTGCCCATCGCTGCCGAACCGGCGCTGCGGCCAATGCAGGGCAAATCGCCCGGGCGCGGTCTAGAATCTCGTCGAGTTGCCCGTCCGTCGCCGCCGGATCGTCATATGTGTTTTCACTGGTCGATCCGATGGCCACCGTGCCGTTCGCGTGCGGCACGATATAAATTCCGTCGGCATAGATCTGCGGCGCGGACCCCAGATCGCACGCCAGCAGCGCCGCCTGCCCCTTGACGCCCGATCCGGCGCGGCGGCCGGTCCAGCGCTCTATCATGGCAAGGCCTTCGACGCCTGAGGCCAGGATGATGCGATCCGCCTGTACGCTGCCCCAGGAACCGGAAAACTCGCCCGGGCCTATTTCGTTGACCGCATGGTTCTCGAATATTTCCACCCCCACCGCGATCAAAGCCGCATGCAGAGACGCGCATGCCTGTGCCGGATAAATCCGCCCAGACAGCGTATCATGCACAACGCCAAACGGGGCAGCCTCGGGCGCGATGAGGTCGTGTCCGTCGGGCAGATGCCGCCAGTCGAACCGCCCGCCCCAAAGCTCCTCCGCGCCCTGCACGCGCGACAACGCCAGTTCCAGCCCGCGTTCGTCCGTCACCGGCACCAGCCTGCCGATCCGGCCAAAACCGGAGGCCAGGCCAGAAGCAGCATCGACCTCTGACCAGAACGCTTCCGCGCTCGACAAGGCTTCGAACTGGAACTGCTTTTTCGGATTCCATTGCTCCGGCACGTGCGGGGCCATCGCGCCGACAATGCCGCCGCTGGCCGCCCCGCCGACGCGCCCCTTGTCGAACAGCGCCACGCGCAGACCCAAGCGCGTGCAGCACCAGGCCGAGGCGAGGCCGAATATACCGCCGCCGACCACCGCAACGTCGTATTTGCCCGCCATTGCCATTTGCGCGTTACCTCTTATGTTGGCGCCAATCCTTGAGGTCATAGGCGATATGGCAAATTCCGACCAGTCCAAATCCGCGCGCCTGACATGGCGCGACGACCGCGTTCCCGTGGCGGAGCGGTTCGACGATCCGTATTTCTCGTTCGACAATGGTCTGGCGGAAACGCGGCACGTGTTTCTGGCGGGCAACCGCCTGCCGGGCCGCTTTCGTGACGGGTTCCACATCACCGAACTGGGTTTCGGCACCGGCTTGAACTTTCTCGCCGCGTGGCGGATGTGGCGCGACAGCGGCGCGCAGGGCATCCTGCATTTCACCAGCTTCGAGGCATTCCCGATGCTGGTCGACGACATGGCAAAGGCGCTGGCGAACTGGCCGGAGCTGTCGGACCTTGCAACCCGGCTGGTACAGGCCGTCGCGGCAGGCAAAACGGCACTCAAAACCGAAGACGTTTATCTGGAAGTCATTCAGGGCGACGCCCGCGAGACACTGCCGCGCTGGACCGGATCGGCGGACGCCTGGTTTCTGGACGGATTCAGCCCGGCCAAGAACCCGGAGCTCTGGGGGCCGGACCTGATGGCGGAGGTGGGCCGGCATACGCGGACGGGCGGCACATTCGCCACCTACTCTGCCGCCGGACATGTCAGACAGTCCTTGGCAAGCGCCGGTTTTGACGTCATGAAGGTCGCCGGATTCGGCCGCAAGCGTCATATGACCGTCGGCACCTACCAAGGCACATAACAATGACCGAACAGAATGCCCGGCAGGGGATCCTCCTGATGATAGTAACGACGTTCATCTTCGCCGTGCAGGACGGGATTTCGCGCCATCTGGCGACGGAATACAACGTCTTCATGGTGGTGATGATCCGCTACTGGTTCTTCGGCGCCTTCGTCATCGCGCTGGCGCAAGTCCAGTTCGGCGGGCTGCGGCAGGTGGTGCGGACGACGCAGCCGTTTCTGCAGGCCTTTCGCGGCCTGCTGCTGATCACCGAGGTTTGCGTCATGGTCGCCGCCTTCGTTTTTCTGGGTCTGGTCGAGAGTCACGCGATCTTTGCAAGCTATCCGTTGATTATTGCCGCCCTTTCCGGCCCGGTCCTGGGAGAGCGCGTCGGCTGGCGGCGCTGGAGCGCGATCGGTCTGGGGTTCGTTGGAATACTGATCATCCTGCAACCCGGTTTCCATGTCTTCAGCCCCTATGCGCTGATCGCGCTGACCTCCGCCATCCTGTTCGCGCTATACGGCCTGCTGACGCGCTACGCCGCACGCAAGGATACGGCGGCGACCAGCTTTTTCTGGACCGGAGCTGTCGGTTCCGTCGGGATGACTGCGGTCGGCATCTGGTTCTGGGAGCCGATGATCCTGACGGACTGGTATTGGATGGCTGTGCTCTGTGTCACGGGGGCCGCCGGACATTACACGCTGATCCGCTGCTATGCCGTGGCCGAGGCCGGGATCGTGCAGCCCTTCGCCTATCTGCAACTTGTCTTCGCATCGACCATCGGCCTGACCGTCTTCGACGAGTCGCTGCGCTGGGCAACCGTGGTCGGCGGCGGGCTGATTATTCTGGCCGGCCTGTTCACGATCTTGCGCGAACGCTCAGCCGCGTGACATGTCCTTCGTGATTCGCACAGGCTGGGCGCGACCGCTCAGCCGCGCGCGGTAGACATGCAGCGATTCCATGACCCGCATCACATAGTCCCGCGTTTCCCGATAGGGAATATGTTCGACCCAGTTCACCTTGTCGATGACGCTGTCGCGGGGATCGCCGTACTCCTCGATCCACTCGTTGACACGGCTTGGTCCGGCATTATAGGCGGCAAAAGCCAGCAGGTAGGAGTCGTCATAGATTTTCAATAACCCGCCCAGATAGGCGGTGCCGAGCTTGGCGTTGTAGCGCCAGTCCGACGTCAGGCGCGCCTTGGAGTATTCGACACCCAGATCACGCGACACATCCCGCGCCGTGCCCGGCATGATCTGCATCAGGCCCTGCGCACCGGCCGGGCTGACGGCGGTCTGGTCCAGCTCGCTTTCGCGCCGGGCAATCGACATCGCGATCTCGGGGTCTACGTCTACGGAATATGTCGCCAGTTCCGTGACCGGAAAATACGACGCAGGCAGCACGATGCCGCGTTTCGCGGCCTCTTTCGCAACGCCCAGCGCGACATTCGGCTGATCAAGTTCCAGCGCCAGTTCAGACAGTTGCAGCAGGCCCGTTTCGTCCTGGGTTTCCGCGACATGGGTAAAGAACCAGCGCATCATCGACTGTTCCTGCGCATGGTTCAGCAGCAGCGCAGCGCGGATCGGACCGGCCCCGATAAATCCGGCTTTGCGCCAGTTCGGAAAATCCGCCTTGCCGGTCAGGCTCTCGTCGGATGGTATCTCGATACGCTCTGCCGCCAGCTGCCCGTAGAAACTCGTCTGGTATCTCGCACCCAGCTTATAGCCCTGCACCGCCTCTTCGGTCCGGCCCAGCGCCTCGTAGCTGCGGCCCAGCCAGTACCCTGCCCGCCCGAGGCTGATCGGCGAGTCGACCGCGTTCCAGAAGCGCGTAAAATGGAACAGCGCCTGTTCCGCGGATTTCAGATATGTGAGCGCGATATACCCCGACAGCCACTCCAGATCGGCATAGTTGCCGCCTGCGGTCAGGCCGTGCTGGCTGGCCAGTACATAGGCCTTTTGCGGATCGCCGGCCCGCATCGCACGCCGGGCAAAACCGCGCCTCCGGCTCGACCATTCTTCGGGGCGGCCCAGCGACTCGACCGTTCCGCTGCGTTCCAGCAACAGCGCCTCGGCATCATCCCAGCGTTCCTTTTTGACCCGCCACATGAACCGGTCAAAGGCCAGTCCGGGATCATTCGCCAGACTGCGCGGCACGGCGTTTATCAGCCCGTCCACACCCTTGACCGCCCGTTGCAGGCCGATCCGGGCCTTGGCCAGACGGCCCTGCCCATCCGGAACCTTGTCCAGCATGCGCTCTGCGGCTCGGGTCTGACCATTCCACAAGAGGTTGTCGAGCCGGTCCTGATTATACCGTGACAGCGCGCCACCGAACCGGTCCAGCAGCTCCGCCTCTTCATGCGGGGCCAGCGCAAGATCGCGCCAAGCGCGGATCGCCTCGGCGCGGGCGTCCGCGGTGCGGCCCTGCGCCTGAAGCGCCTCGGCAAGCCGCAACGAACCGGTGCCCGTCTGCGGCGGTTCAACCTCGAAAAACCGGCGTACACTGACCGGATCGTGGTCCCGCGGGATCACGTCTTCGCCGGCGCGGCGCAGGCGTTTCAACCCCGGCCAGTCGGCGTGTTCCTTCAGAAAACGCTCGTATTCGTCCCAGCTGCCTTCGCCCTGTCGCAGGCGTTCCCACAAAACAAGATCCGAACCGGCGCTATCGCTGATCTGTGCCGCGAAATGCTCCGCCGTCACCCAGTCCCTTTCGGCCATGGCCGCCAGCGCGGAGGACAGCAGGTCGCCGTTTTCCTCTTCGGAGTTAGAAAATGCGAAAGCGGGCGCAAAGCTCAGCACCAAAGAACACAGGAACAGACATATATGCCGATACACGGACAGCCTCGTCAAAAATCAATCCTGTTGATACCGAAATTCCGCTGATTTTCATAGAGCGATCTTGGTAAATGTTATTTTCATCGTTACGTTTCCTCCGTTTCCCTGTAAGGAAACAGCGATTCACCATTTCAAGGAGGGTATCCAATGTTTCAGGGATCTATGCCAGCACTCGTCACGCCGATGAAAAACGGTCACGTGGACGATGCTACCCTCAAGGACCTGGTGGAATGGCAGATCGCCGAAGGCACGCACGGGCTGGTTCCCGTCGGCACCACGGGCGAGAGCCCGACGCTGAGCCACGAAGAGCATGAACATGTCATCCGCATGGTCGTCGAAACCACTGCCGGTCGCGTTCCGGTGATCGCCGGCGCCGGATCGAACAACACGGTCGAGGCGCTGCGTTTCGTACAATACGCCAAGGATGTCGGCGCCGACGCGGCTCTGGTGGTCACGCCTTATTACAACAAGCCGACCCAGGCTGGTCTGATCGCGCATTACACCGTGCTGAACGACGTCGGCATTCCGATCATCATTTACAACATCCCGGGCCGCTCGGTCATTGACATGACCCCCGAGACAATGGGCAAACTGGCGAAACTCGACAATATAATCGGCGTGAAAGACGCGACCGGCAAGCTTGAGCGCGTCAGCGAACAGCGTGGCTCCTGCGGCGCTGATTTCATCCAGCTGTCGGGCGAAGATGCCACCGCTCTGGGCTTCAACGCGCATGGCGGCGTCGGCTGTATATCGGTCACCGCCAATGTCGCGCCGAAACTCTGCGCCGAATTCCAGAACGCGACACTGGAGGGCGACTTCACCAAGGCGCTGGACTATCAGGACCAGCTGATGCCGCTGCATACGGCGATTTTCCTCGAACCCGGCGTCTGCGGCGCGAAATATGCGCTCTCGAAACTGGGCCGCTGCTCCGAGGAAGTCCGCCTGCCTCTGACCGGACTGACCGACGCCACCAAGGCGCGCATCGACGAGGCCATGCGGTCCGCGGGGCTGATCAACTAGGCCATGCCCGACAGCAATTTCGACATCCACCTCGTCTGCGGAGCGACCGGCGCGGGCAAATCGACCTATTCCGGCAAGCTGGCGAAATCGGTCGGCGGAGTCCGGTTCTCGATCGACGAATGGATGCAGACCCTCCACAATATGGACCAGCCGGAGGAACTCCTCTTCGATTGGTTCTATGAACGCGTACAGCGCAACTGCGCACAGATGCGTTCGGTTGCCGATCAACTGGTTGCGCTGGGCGTGCCCTCGGTATTCGACTGCGGCCTGACCAACAGACAGGAACGCGATATTTTTGCTGACTGGGCGCGGGACAAGGGCTGTTCGGTGCAATTGCATTTTGTCGATGTTCCGACCGAAATCCGCTGGTCGCGGGTAAAAAAACGAAACGCGGAACAGGCCGAGACCTTTCAATTCGAGGTCACAAGGGCCATGTTTGACTTTATCGAATCGCTGTGGGAACCGCCCACCGACACGGAAATGCAGGCTCTGTCCGGAAGACGCATAACTGACTGATGGCACCCAACAAGAAATCCGACCCGAACAACAAACTCGTCGCCGAGAACCGGCGGGCGCGGTACGACTATGCCATCGAGGATACGATCGAGGCCGGCATAATGTTGCTGGGATCAGAGGTGAAGTCCCTGCGCAAGGGCAGCGCCAATATCGCCGAGAGCTACGCCAATGTCGAAGACGGCGAATTGTGGCTGATCAACGCTTATATTCCCGCCTACGAACAGGCCAAGACCTTCGGCCACGAGGAACGCCGCCGCCGCAAACTGCTGGTAAGCAAGCGCGAACTGGCGCGACTGTGGCAGAACACCAGCCGCGAGGGCATGACCATCGTGCCGCTGAAGCTCTATTTCAACAGCAAGGGCATCGCGAAACTGCTGCTCGGGGTCGCCAAGGGCAAGAAACTCGCCGACAAGCGCGAGACCGAGAAGAAGCGCGACTGGCAGAAACAGAAAGCACGCCTGTTGCGGGAACACCGCTGATCCGCGCCGAACAGAAGAGGAAACGCCCATGCCCCTGTCCCCCGCCGATATTCTGGTCACGACCGACTGGCTGGCAAGGCATATCGAGGATCCCGATCTGCGCATTCTTGACGGCTCCTGGCATCTGCCCACCGATCCAAGGAACGCCCGCGCCGAATACGAGGCACAGCATATTCCGGGCGCGCAGTTCTTCGACATAGACGCGATTTCCGATACCTCGAGCCCGCTGCCGCATATGGTTCCGGATGCGGACCAGTTCGCGGCGCAGGTCGCCGCGCTGGGCATAAGCGCGGAAAATTCCGTGGTCGTCTATGATCACTCCGGCCTGTGGTCCGCGGCGCGCGTCTGGTGGCTGCTGCGCGCCATGGGAATACCACGGGTTGCCGTGCTGGACGGAGGATTGCGGAAATGGCTGGCCGAGGGCCGGCCGACCACCGAAGGCTCCGCAACTCCCAAGCCCGCGACCCTGACGGCGCGGATGGACCAAAGCCTTGTGCGCGACGCCGCTCGGGTGCTGCGGGCCACGCAGGACCCGGACATACAGATCGTCGATGCCCGCGCGCCGGAGAGGTTTCGCGGCGAAGTCCCCGAACCCCGCGCCGGTCTGCGCTCCGGCCATATTCCCGGATCGCGCAACGTCTGCTACAAGGCATTGCTGGGCGAAGACGGGACGCTGAAGCCGGATGCCGAATTGAAGCAGGCGTTCGAAGAGGCAGGTGTAGACCTTAAGAAACCCATAATTACCACTTGCGGCTCCGGCGTAACTGCGTCAGTTCTGTATCTGGCTCTGGAAAAACTCGGACATCACGACCTGGCGATATACGACGGATCGTGGACAGAGTGGGGCCAGAAACAGGAATTACCGATCGAGACGGGCGCTGCCGGATAAGCCCGCCGGATTACACGAGAGTCTCTGCAAAAGGACAGTGAAATGCTGAACAACCTGAAACCGCAGCCCGAAGACAAGATCCTCGGCTTGGCAAAAATGTACCGCGCCGACGAACGCGCCCACAAAATCGATCTGGGCGTCGGCGTCTACAAGGACCCGAACGGACTGACGCCGGTCATGCGCGCGATCAAGGCTGCGGAAAAGCAGTTGTGGGAAAATGAAAACACAAAGACCTATACCTCGCTGACCGGCGACGCGGGCTTTCACCAGACGATGGCGGACCTTGTTCTGGGCCACAGCGTCTCTACCGACCGGTTGGCCTTCGCCGCTACGCCCGGCGGCACCGGCGCGGTCCACCAGATACTGGAACTGGTCCAGCTGACCGGCGGCAGCCCGACGGTCTGGGTCAGCGACCCGACATGGCCGAACCACCTGTCGATCCTGAAACACCTGAAGATGGAGACCAAGCCGTACCGCTATTTTGACTGCGCGACCGGTTCCGTCGATTTCGACAATAT
>JBFFQS010000092.1:0-9068 GCA_041573315.1 Amylibacter sp.
AAGCTTGATATTCCGACCGTTCCGGTGATCCTGGGCATCCTGCTGGGCGGAAACATGGAAAATGCTCTGCGCCGTGCGATGGTCCTGTCAGACGGTGATCCGATGTTCCTGTTCTCGACCCCGATCGCAATCGGGCTGTGGATCGCGGCAATCGCCGGTTTCGTCGCGCCGATGTTTCTGAGGAGCGTCTTGAAAAAGCCGCAGGCGATCACTGACTGATCCGGTCCGCATACTGGTCCCGAGCGGGGCTCTCGGCCTGAACTACGACAAGGCCGCGCTGGCAAAAGGCTTGGCGGCGCGGCCTGACTTGATTGCAATTGACGGTGGATCGACGGACTCCGGCCCAGCCTATCTGGGTCGCGGCGTTTCAAAGTATTCCCGAGCCTCGACCAAGGTTGAATGGAAGGGCCTGATGGAAGCCCGCGCGCAGGCCGGCATTCCGCTGATCATCGGAACGGCAGGCACCTGCGGGGCGGACAGCGCTGTTGACTGGATGCTCGACCTGACCAGAGAGATCGCCGGCGAACTGGGCCAAAGCCTCAAGATTGCGGTGTTGCGCAGTTCCCAGAACCCGCAGGATATGGCGAACGCTTTCGACAGTGGCCGGATAACGCCTCTGCCGCATGCGCCTGAGGTTACGGCGCGGACATTCGCAGACTGCACCAATATCGTCGCGCTGGCTGGCGCAGAGCAGATTGCCGCTGCGATTGAAACCGGCGCGGATATCATAATTGCCGGCCGCACCACCGACACCGCTATCATCGCGGCACTGCCGCTGATGCGCGGATGTCATGCGGGCGCAGCTTGGCACGGGGCCAAGATCGGCGAATGCGGCGCGCTGTGCGCTACAAATCCGCAGGCCGGCGTGATCCTGATCGACTTCGACGCCGGCGGGTTCACCGTCACGCCAATGGCCGACCGGTCGCAGGCGACGCCGCATACGGTGTCGGCGCATATGCTCTATGAAAATTCCGACCCGTTCATCCTTTTCGAACCGGGTGGCCATCTGGATGTGACCGATGCGGAATACACGGCGCTGGACGACCGCAGCGTGCGGGTGACTGGATCGAAATGGGTGCCGGCAGAGGAGTATAACGTTAAACTGGAAGGAGCCGGGTTGGCCGGATACCAGTGTGTGCTGATGGCTTTGCTGCGCGACGAAAGATATGTCGCCAATGCGCCGGACTGGGCGGCGGATATCGAGGCCAAGTGCAGCGCCAAGGTGCAGGACAGGCTGGGTCTGGCCGCGGGTGACTTCCGCCTGGAACTGCGCCTGATCGGTATGAACGCCAGTTTCGGTGACCTCGAAACGGCTCAGGGGGCTCCGGTGGAGGTTGGTGTTCTGGGCATCGTGACCGCCCCGACAGAGGCGCTGGCGAACGAGATCGGCAAGATGCTCAACCCTTACCTGCTGCACCACCCGCTGACCGAAGAGGAAGAGCAGCCGACATTCGCCTTTCCCTTCTCTCCCGCGGAACTGAACCGGGGCGCGATTTTTGAATTCCGGCTGAACCACGTTCTGCAACTGTCCGATCCCATGGAAGCGTTTTCGCTGGAGGTGATCGACCATGGCTAGGCTGGGACAGGTCGCCGGGAAAGTCCGCAGCAAGAACGCGGGGCCGTTCTGGCTGACCGTCGACATTTTTTGCGGAGACAGCGCCGCCTTTCAGCAGGTCTGCGATGGCCTTTCGACCGGGCGCGTGGCCGCTGCCTTCCGGGCCGACCCATCGGTAATTAAACGCTTTGAAATTGCCAGCCTGAACGTCGTCAAGTTCAGCTTGCCGCGCCCGGAAATCCAGGGTTCGGTCGCCGATCGCGACATGCACGGCGCATCTTGGGCGGCGTTGCTGGCCGAACTGGAACTGAACTGATCGCGGTTTAGCGGGAAAGGCGCGCGAAGAGCGGCGCACAGAGGATCACGACCGTGATCCGCGTGACATGATGCGCCACCACGAAGGCGACATCGGCGCCGGAAACGATCGCCAGCACCGCCATTTCGGCCTGACCGCCCGGCGAAAAGGCAAGGATTGCGGCAATCTGGGGCGCCAGGCCCAACTCGTAGACGACTGCTGCAAATCCCGCTCCTATCGCGCCAAGGATGACGCAGAACCCGAGGGCGGCAAGGATGTCGTGGCGCAATTCCCGTCCGGTGATCCCGACATACTGCACGCCAATTGCGAGTCCGAGGAAGAACTGCGACAGCATGATGGCTTCTGCCGGAGGCCGGATCGTCAGAATACCCGACAATGACATGGTGGCGGCGACGATCAGGGGGCCCAGAATGCTCGCGCCGAACATCCGGATTTTGGCGGCCGCCCACCAGCCGAAGACAGCGCAGAACAGCATCATGGCCATCTGGGCCGTGGGCGTTGCCGCGGCCGAGGCGCCGGGCGGGCGCGACATGTCCAGATGCCAGACTTCCTGCAGAATGAACGGCAGGGCGCTGACCAGTACCAGCACCCGCGTGGCATGGATCAGCGACAGGCTGCGCACGTTGCCGCCTGCCTCTTGCCCGAACAGCAGCATGTCCTGCAAGCCGCCCGGCATGGCGGAATAGAAACTGGTAGGGCCGTCAAAGCCGCAGATGCGCCGAAAATAGGGAACACCGATCAGCCCGATGGTCAGTACGAAGACAGGTATCAGCGCGATCGACCCGGCAATGTCGCCGATGCGGGTCAGAAGTTCGGGCGTGATCGAGGCCCCGACGGCGACGCCCAGAATTGTGCGCATGGCCGCCGTCACTTTTTTGAAACTCGCCATCGGGACGCGCAAGAGAGCGGCGATCAGACAGGCGAAAATCGGTCCGAGCAGGATCGGAAGCGGCAGGCTGATCGAGAGGGCCGCTGCAACCCCGACGCCGGCGACCGCAAGGGCGATCAGTTTGGGCTTTAACAAGATCATGCGCGCAAGCTTTTCAAACGATAGCTGAGCGAGGTTTCTATATGTACTCCTGCAGCTTCAGAAGCGGCGGCTTCGTCGCCCCGTTCCAATGCGTCGATGATGGCATCGTGCTGGGCGACGACCTTTGTTACCCGCTCCACGTTTTCAAGTGTGGTCGGACCTAGAACCAGGGTCGCGTTGGACAACGCCCGTGCCGAGGCCAGCAAATATCTGTTTCGCGCAGCCTCGAAGATAATTCGGTGGAAATGCGCATTAAGACGCGAGACTTCCAGCGGCGTGTCGACCGCCGCCAGCATGGCCGCGTTGAGGTCGCGAAGTTCGGCGATCTCGGCCCGCGAGGCGTGTTTCGCGGCCATGGCGGCGGCTGTCTTCTCCAGAACCTTGCGCATTTCGTACAGCTCGACGATCTCCAGATGCGACAACGACTTGACGACAGCGCCTATGCGGGGCTGGTGCTCGATCACGCCGTCTGCCTCCAGACGGCGGATCGCCTCGCGCACCGGCGTGCGGCTCAGGCCGACCAGTTCCGCAATTTCGGTTTCGCGGATGCGGGTTCCCGGCAGCAGTGCGCCGGACCGGATCGCCTGATAGAGCTTTTCATAGGCCAGTTGACCATGAGATATTTTTTCGGGGACCTTCGGCATCTGAATCTCTAAATCTTTCTGTATTGTATACGCTTGGATACATGTGGATGCAATGGGAAAGGGCCATTTTGCAGGAGCAAACTAGCCTTTGAAATCCGGGCGCCAACGTGCAATCTTTCGATGCTGATGCAGTATGCTCGCGCGCAGACGGGCCAAAGATGGAGAGGAACCCGCCATGACCTATGTACCCGCCGAAAATCGATACGAGCGCATGGAGTATCGCAGATGCGGGGCATCCGGTCTGATGCTGCCGGCCGTGTCGTTGGGCCTGTGGCACAATTTCGGCGAGGACACGCCGCATGAAACCAAGCGCGAGATCTGCCGGACGGCGTTCGACCTCGGCATTACCCATTTTGATCTGGCCAACAACTACGGCCCGCCGCCGGGTTCCGCCGAGACTGCCTTCGGAGAGATACTGCGCACCGATTTTCGAGGTTACCGCGACGAGTTGATCATTTCGTCGAAAGCCGGTTACGACATGTGGCCCGGTCCCTATGGCGAGTGGGGCAGCCGCAAATACCTGATCGCTTCCTGCGACCAGTCGCTCAAACGCATGGGGCTGGACTATGTAGATATCTTCTATTCGCACAGGTTCGATCCGGATACCCCGCTGGAAGAAACCATG
Organism: Amylibacter sp.; assembly: GCA_041573315.1. Classification (GTDB taxonomy): domain Bacteria; phylum Pseudomonadota; class Alphaproteobacteria; order Rhodobacterales; family Rhodobacteraceae; genus Amylibacter. The sequence continues at coordinate 4,171 of JBFFQS010000092.1, forward strand.
GGCGCGCTTGATCATATCGTGCGCTCGGGCAAAGCGCTCTACGCTGGAATTTCCTCCTACAACTCGCAGAAAACGCGCGAAGCGGTGGCGATCCTGAAGGATCTGGGTACGCCCTGCCTGATCCACCAGCCGTCCTATAACATGCTTAACCGCTGGGTCGAGACTGACGGGCTGAAGGAGACTCTGGCCGAACTGGGTGTCGGCTCGATCGCATTTACCCCTCTGGCGCAGGGGATGCTGACCAAGAAATACCTCGGCGGCATTCCGCAATCCAGCCGCGCGGCCATGGGAAAGACCCTGAACCCGGACTTCCTGTCGGAACGCGTTATCAACGATATCGGAAGTCTGAACGAGATCGCCGAAAGTCGCGGCCAGACGCTGGCGCAGATGGCGATTGCGTGGGTGCTGCGGGGCGGCGGGATTACCACCGCACTGATCGGCGCCTCGAAACCCTCACAGGTGATCGATTGTGCTGGAGCGGTGAAGAACCTGCATTTCACGGATGCCGAACTGGCCGAAATAGACAAGTATTCCGGCGACAGAGAGATAAACCTGTGGGCCAGATCCTCGGCCGGCGAAGACTGACCGGCGCGGGTTGGCCTGCCGAAAGCTGCTTGGCGCAGGTATGCAGACAGGGTTTGGTGCGGTGCGCCGGAGGCTGAAACGCGCCCGTCGGCGGTGTATATCTGGTGCAGGCCCTATACATTCGCGGCAAAAGACATTAGGTGGCAGCAAAGCTGCGCTCATATCTGCAATTCCGGATGTTTTGCAGATATCGACAACAGGGTGCGGGACCATTCCCGCGCATCCCAAACACAGAAGATTCTATCGTGATACAAACACTCGCCGACGCGCTCGAACAGCGTGGATATACAGACCTGACGCCAGTGCAACAGGCCGTCACCGATCTCGGGCTTGAAAGCTCGGACCTTCTGGTGTCCGCGCAGACCGGATCGGGCAAGACCGTCGGCTTCGGGCTGGCGATCGCGCCGACCCTGCTGGGTGATGCGCCGCAATTCGAGCGGGCCGGCAAGCCGCTGGCGCTGATCATCGCGCCGACCCGCGAACTTGCCTTGCAGGTGAAGCGTGAACTGGCATGGCTCTATGCGAAAACCGGCGCTGTCGTCGCTTCTTGCGTCGGTGGCATGGACATGCGTGACGAGCGCCGCAGTCTGGAACGCGGCGCGCATATCGTCGTCGCCACGCCGGGCCGCCTGCGCGACCATATCCAGCGCGGCTCGCTCGTGATGGACGACTTGCGTGCCGTGGTTCTGGACGAGGCCGACGAGATGCTCGACCTGGGTTTCCGCGAGGATCTGGAATTCATTCTGGGCGAAGCGCCGGAAGGCCGCCGCACACTGATGTTTTCCGCCACGGTGCCGCGTGCAATCGCCAATCTGGCCAAGAGCTATCAAAAAGATGCCGTGCGCGTAACGACAACGGCCGAAGCCTCACAGCATGCCGATATCGAATACCGCGCCCTGAATGTTGCGCCTCGGGACGCCGAGAACGCGATTGTCAATGTTCTGCGCTTCTACGAGGCTCCAAACGCTTTGGTATTCTGCAATACGCGCGAAATGGTCAACCGGCTGACGACGCGGTTTTCCAATCGCGGCTTTTCGGTTGTGGCTCTTTCGGGCGAACTGAGCCAGAACGAGCGCAGCCATGCCCTGCAAGCGATGCGCGACGGCCGTGCACGGGTTTGTATCGCCACGGACGTCGCGGCGCGCGGCATCGATTTGCCGAACCTCGAACTGGTGATCCACGCCGACCTGCCCTCGAATTCCGAAACGCTGCTGCATCGGTCCGGCCGTACCGGCCGGGCTGGACGCAAGGGTGTCAGTGTCCTGATCGTTCCGGGCAAGGTCCGCAAAAAGGCGGAACGCCTGCTGGCCGGCGCCAAGGTCAACGCGGCGTGGGGCGATGCGCCATCGGCGGACATGGTCCTGGAACGCGACGAGGAACGCCTGCTGTCCGATCCGGTCTGGACGCAGGAACTGACCGAAGCGGAACAGGCCGCGGCACAGAAACTGCTGACGCACTACACGGCCGAAACAATAGCGGCGGCCTATCTGCGGCTGTATCACAGCCGGCAGTCAGCACCGGAAGAACTGGCCGACTCCGGCGCAGCGGCAGGGCCGCGCGTGCACGCGGAGTTCGGCCCGAGCACGTGGTTCACCGTCACCGGCGGCCGCAACCAGAACGTCGAACCGGGCCGGCTTCTGCCGAAACTCTGCAAGGCCGGCGGGCTGACCCGTGACGATATCGGCGCGATCCGAGTTCAGCAGGATGAGACATATGTCGAAATCCGCGGGGCCGCCGTCGCCGGTTTCCTGTCTGCGATCGGCAAGGATATGATCATAGATCCCGTGACAGCCGTGAAACCACTCGACGTCGCGCCGGAAATCGCGCGCAAAGCGCCAACGAAATTCGAGGCCTCGAAACGCTTCAAGAAGGCCTATGAGGGCAAGCCGAAAGGCAAATTCCGCAAGGGTGGCCGCTCGGACCATGCCGAAACCACTCAACGGTTCGATGCCCCGGCGTCAGAGCCGGTGGGCGCCAAAAGGCCCAAGCCCAAGCGGTGGAAACCCGAAGATACCCGACCCGAAGGCGTCGTGGAGCCGCTCAAGCCGCGGAAACCGTCGACCAAGGGCGGCAAGCCGGGCGTGAAACCGCATCGCAAGGGCGGTAAGCCCGGTTTCGCGAAAAAGTCCAAGCCGGCCAAGGGCGGCGACGCGGTTTTGAAGCGCGGCAAGTAGGCAGCGCCAACGTCCCGCCGCCTGACAACCGGCGTCCTACTTAAAGTTGGACTTTGGGGAAATGTCCTACATATTAGTTTCTCACGACACAGGCCGGGAGAGATTGATGCAAATCGGAAAAGCAGGGCGGGCGGTGACGTCCATATCGACCGCCGATGCCAACAGCATAACCGTGCGGGGCCATGACCTGACGTCCGAGCTCATGGGCAACATGAGCTTCACCGAATATTTCCATCTGCTGACGACCGGCCGCAAACCGACCGAAACCGAGACCTATTTCCTCGACCTTCTGCTGGTGTCCATCGCCGAGCACGGCCTTGTCCCGACCAATCAGGTGGCGCGGATGACCTATGCCGCCGATCCGGGAAACCTGCACGGCGCGGTCGCCGCAGGTATCCTTGGCTGCGGCACCGTTGTGCTGGGAACGACCGAGATTTGCGGTGAATTCCTGATCGACGCGCGAAAGCGTATCGAGGCCGAAGGCATCACCATGGCAGACATCGTGACCGAAGCACGCGAATCCGGCAAGCGCTTGCCGGGTTTCGGCCATCCCATCCACAAGCCGATCGACCCGCGCACCCAGCGCATCCTGTCGCTGGCCGAAGAAAAGGGCATCGCGGGCACTTATGTCGGACTGGCGCGCGCGGCGGAAAAAGCTGTCGGCGAAGTTTGGGGAAAACCCCTGACCATGAACGTGTCCATGGCAATCCCGGCGGTTCTGCTCGATCTGGATTTTCCGCGTTCGGTGCTCAAGGCGATCCCCATTCTGGCGCGTACGGCCAGCCTGCTGGCGCATTTGGCCGAAGAGGTCGAAACGCCGATTGGATTCACGCTGGCGCACAATGCCGAAAAAGGCATCACATACGAGCCGCAGGACAAATGAGCCACTGGAACCCGCAGGTCGAAACGCGCCCTTGGGCCGATCAGGCCGGTCTCGATGAGGCCGCCTATCGCGCCCAGATCGCGTATCTGTTCGAGAATTCCGCCTTTTACCGCCAGAAGCTGACCGAGGCCGGTTTTCCCGATGCCGCGAGCGTCGGCGGGCTGGCGGATATCGCTAACCTTCCAATGACGGAAAAGGACGAACTGCGTGAGGCTCGGACGCAAGACAATCCCATTGGCAGCCACTTCGCGGCGCCGATGGGTGACGTCATCCGGATCTATTCGACCAGCGGCACGACCGGCACGCCCAGCTATATTCCGCTTACCGCCACCGATCTGGAAAACTGGGTGGAAATCTCCTGCCGCTCTTACGGCGCGTCCGGCGCGGCCAAGGGCGACCGCATGGTCACGACGTATAATGCCGGACCCTTCGTGGCGGGCGTCACGCTGGATGCCTTCGCCAAACTGGGCCTCTGCCACATCCCGGTCGGTGCAGGAAATACGGAGCGCCTGATGGCGGCCGTCCAATTGTTGAAACCGGCGGTGCTGGGCTGTACCCCCTCTTATGCACTCTACCTTTCGGAATGGGCTGCGGAGCGTGGTATCGACATTGCCAATTCCACCGTAAAACGCATTCTGGTGGCCGGAGAGCCGGGCGGGGGCGAACCTGCCCTGCGTGCACGGCTTGAGGAATCCTGGGGCGCAAAAGTCACCGAGGCTATGGGCATCGGCGATATTTCGGTCTCGCTCTGGGGCGAGTGCGAACATCAGGACGGCATGCATTTTTCCGGTCGCGGCATGGTGCATTTCGAACTTATCGACCCCGACACGGGCGCGACGGTTCCGCTGGAGGACGGCGCAGAAGGCGAACTTGTCTACACCCATCTGAAACACCGCTCCGCCCCGCTGCAGCGGTTCCGGTCGCGTGACCATGTGCGGGTCAGCCTGTCGCCCTGCGCCTGCGGACGGACCGCGCCGCGCGTGCGCTGCATCGGGCGGACCGACGACATGCTGATTGTGCGAGGCGTGAACCTCTTCCCGACGGCGCTGCGGCAGGTGGTCAACGATTTCCAGCCGCTGGTCAGCGGTGTAATATCTGTTCAGCCAAAGGCAAAAGGTGTAAAACAGGAACCACCCTTGCCGCTGAAAGTGGAGTTGGCGGAAGGCGCCGAACCGCCCGAAGATCTGGCCGACCGCATCCGTCAGCGTATTCGAGACAAATTGATCGCCACGACCGCCGTAACCCTTGTCCCGCAA
>JBFFQS010000093.1:0-8993 GCA_041573315.1 Amylibacter sp.
CAAGGGCGATCCGGTGGAACTGGTTCTGAACCAGACGCCGTTTTATGCCGAGTCTGGCGGTCAGGTCGGCGACAGTGGCTCGCTCCGGACGGACACCGGATCGGTGACAATCACCGACGTCAAGAAAAAGGCCGGCGTGTTTGTCCATATCGGCAAGGTCAGCACAGGATCGGTTTCGGTCGGGACGCCGGCGGAACTGGTTGTCGATCATAGCCGCCGCACCGCGATACGGGCCAACCACTCTGCCACGCACCTCTTGCACGAAGCTTTGCGCAAGGCTTTGGGCGGGCACGTGGCGCAGCGCGGATCGCTGAACGCGGATGACCGGTTGCGCTTCGATTTTTCGCACCAGAAGGCAATGACACCTGCTGAACTCGATACGGTCGAGGCAGAGGTGAATGCCTATGTCCGGCAGAATTCTCCGGTCGAGACCCGTATCATGACGCCCGACGAGGCACGCGCGCTCGGTGCGCAGGCCCTGTTCGGCGAGAAATACGGCGACGAGGTTCGTGTTGTCGCCATGGGCCGCGAGCAGAAGTCCGGCAAGGGTGCCAAAGGCGATACCTATTCGCTGGAGCTCTGTGGCGGTACGCATGTTAACCGCACCGGCGACATCGGGATGTTCGCGCTGCTGGGCGAGAGCGCGTCTTCATCCGGGGTGCGCCGCATCGAGGCGGTTACGGGACAGGCGGCCTACGACTATCTGGCCGAGCAGGAGCGCCTTCTGGCGAAGGCGGCGGCTGCACTGAAAGCCAAGGCAGAGGACGTGCCTGTACGGATCAAGGCTTTGCTGGATGAACGCAAGGCGCTGCAAAACGAAATCGCCGAGTTGCGCAAACAGGTCGCGATGGGTGGCAAGGGCGCGCCTGCGGTCGAGGCTGAAACCGTCAACGGAACGCCGTTCTTCGCACAAGTGCTGAGCGGCGTGCCGGGCAAGGACCTGCGCGGCCTGATCGACGAGCACAAGAACCGGCTCGGATCGGCGGCGATCCTGCTGATTGCCGACAATAACGGCAAGGCGGCAATCGCCGCCGGTGTCACCGAGGATCTGACGTCGAAGGTCTCCGCCGTTGATTTGGTAAAGGCGGCGGCGGAAGCGCTCGGCGGCAAGGGCGGCGGTGGCCGTCCTGATATGGCGCAGGCCGGTGGCGCGGATGCTTCGAAGGCGGAACAGGCGATTGAAGCCGCTAAAACAGTACTGAACGGATAGATTGATGACAGCTTTGTGGATCGCCCACGTTACCGTGACGGACGAGGAAACATACAAAAAATACGCTGCCATAGCGACCGAGGCGATTGCGGCGCATGACGGAGTGTTTCTGGCGCGCGGCGGCAGGTATCAGCAGATGGAAGGCCGGGACCATGCGCGCAATGTCGTTGCACGTTTCCCAAGTCTGGAGCGGGCGGTGGAATGTTACAATTCGCCCCGCTACGCCGAGGCGCGGAAGTTTGCCGAGATTTCCGCCAAACGGGATCTGGTGATCGTGGAAGAGGTCGAGTAGTTCCGCGCGCGATGTCGCCGGTGCGAAGCTGAACCCGCTTGCGACCCTCTTAATGAAATGGGGCAGGCTCCGGTATTCGGACCTGCCCCAAAAATTTCGTTATGCGGCGAGCCGCGGACGGGTGTTAGCCCAATGCTTTTTGCAGGTTTTCGTCGATTTTCTCGAGGAAGCCTTCGGTTGTCAGCCAGCCCTGATCCGGACCAACCAGCAGAGCCAGGTCTTTCGTCATATAGCCGCTTTCGACCGTATCGACGACGACCTTTTCCAGCGTATTGGCAAAGTTCAGCAGGTCGGCGTTGTCGTCCAGCTTGGCGCGGTGCTTCAGGCCTCCGGTCCAGGCGTAGATCGAGGCGATCGAGTTGGTCGAGGTCGCTTCGCCTTTCTGGTGCTGACGATAGTGACGTGTGACCGTGCCGTGTGCGGCTTCGGATTCCACAACACTGCCATCTGGCGTCATCAGGACGGATGCCATCAGACCCAGCGAGCCGAAGCCCTGCGCAACCGTATCGGACTGAACGTCGCCGTCGTAGTTCTTACAGGCCCAGACGTAACCGCCGGACCATTTCAGGGCCGAAGCCACCATGTCGTCGATCAGGCGGTGTTCGTACCAGATCTTTTTCTTTTTGAACGCTTCTTCGAACTCTGCCTCGTAAATCTCCTGGAAGATGTCCTTGAACCGGCCATCATAGATTTTCAGGATCGTGTTCTTGGTCGACAGGTAAACCGGCCATCCGAGGTTCAGGCCGTAGTTCAGCGATGCGCGCGCGAAGTCGCGGATCGACTCGTCGAGGTTGTACATCGCCTGAGCGATACCGGCTTCTTTCGCGTCATAAACCACACGCTCGATTACTTCGCCGTCGTCGCCGACGAACTTCATGGTCAGCTGACCCGGTCCGGGGAAGCGGAAGTCCGTGGCGCGGTATTGGTCGCCGAATGCGTGACGGCCGACAACGATCGGCTTGGTCCAGCCGGGAACAAGCCGCGGTACGTTCTTACAGATGATCGGCTGGCGGAAGATAACGCCGCCGAGGATGTTCCGGATCGTGCCATTGGGCGAGCGATACATGCGCTTGAGGTTAAATTCCTTCACGCGATCCTCGTCGGGCGTGATCGTGGCGCATTTCACACCGACGCCGTATTTCTTGATCGCATTGGCGGCATCGACCGTTATCTGATCGTCGGTGCGGTCGCGTTCCTGAATGCCAAGATCGTAGTAGTGCAGATCAATGTCCAGATAGGGGAGAATGAGTTTCTGCTTGATAAAGTCCCAGATGATCCGGGTCATTTCGTCGCCGTCGAGCTCGACGACTGGGTTTGCAACTTTGATCTTGTCCATATTTCCCTCTGCCAAATGAGAATCGTTGTGAGTGTGTAACCGAATAGTGATTAGACGTAAAGTTTGTGTGCGAAGGTATACATAGTGGGGCGGGTGTGACCGGCCCTCGCTACTTCGCCGGAAGGCTCCCGACAAAGGCTAAAGCCAGCGCCATGCAATCGGCCCTGCGCCTGTCGTCAATGAATGCTTCTTCCGCCATATCCACCAAACCTCCCATCCTGCGCCCTGTAAAGGCCATGGGCACCACGCCGTCAATGGCCAGTGCCTGCGCCTCGTTATCCTTGCCGACGCGGAACATCGCGCCGCCCCTGTGGACCCCGCAGAGCATGTTGCCGTTAAGCATAAAGCACAAGCCGCCAAACATGGTTTTTTCGACAATTCCGTCCAAATCCGCCAAATCATCGCGCAAAATCTGCGCCAGACCCTCGTCAAACGCCATTTCGACCTCCTTGCTTTCACGTTGGCTTCAGCTTATCACGCCGCAACAGGCTGAACAGCGGCAATAACGGGTCGGGCATGTCCGGAACAGATCACAACAAGGCGGAAGACTGGGCCGGGCCGCAACCGGCTTTTGTTCTGGTGAATCCCCAGATGGGCGAAAACATCGGCGCGTCGGCGCGGGCGATGTGGAATTTCGGACTGGACCGGATGCGGCTGGTCAGCCCGCGCGACGGTTGGCCGAACCCCAAGGCGGTTGCGATGGCGAGTGGAGCAGGGCGTGTGCTGGACCATGTCGGGCTTTACCCCGACACGGGGGCCGCTTTGGGCGACATGAATTACGTTTTTGCGACGACGGCGCGTAATCGCGACCTTACCAAACCGATCATGTCGCCGGAGCGGGCGATGGAACATGCCCGCGCGATGATCGGCGAAGGGCAGAAGGTGGCGGTTCTGTTCGGGCCGGAGCGGGCAGGGTTGCAGAACGAAGATATCGTGCAGGCAAACGCGCTGATCTCGGTTCCGGTCAATCCGGCGTTCGCCTCGCTGAATCTTGCGCAGTGCGTCCTGTTGACCGCCTACGAATGGCGCCGGCAAAATGCCGAGGTCCCGCCCGAGGTCATGGAGATGGCCGGAACGCGGCCCGCAAAGAACATCGAAGTTCAGAAACTGCTGGAGCGTCTGGAGGCGAGCCTCGACGCTGTCGATTTCTTCTGGCCAGAGGACAAGGCCGCCAGCATGCGGCTGAACCTGCAAAACATGTTTTCACGCATGGCGTTGACCGATGCGGACATCCGCACGCTGCACGGCGTGGTCCGCGCACTCAGCGACAAGAAGCCACGACCGAAAGACGCAGGATAGACTTGCCGAACAGGGGGCTTCGCCATAGGTTCCCGGTCAAGCGCAGGAGCATCCGATGAACAACAAACGCAGTATCTTCGAAGAGGTTGAAACCGGCAAAGCAACGGCGGCCGGCCCAAAGGGCGGGCTGATCGACAGCGGCAAGTCCTCGGCGCGCCGGATGGTCTCGGTCTGGCTGATGATCCTGTTTGCGCTGGTGGTTCTGATGATCGCGGTCGGCGGCCTGACCCGACTGACCGACAGCGGCCTGTCGATAACGGAATGGAAGCCCGTGACCGGAGCAATTCCTCCGACGAGCGAGCAGGTCTGGATTTCAGAGTTCGAGAAATATCAGGCGATCCCGGAATTCCAGTTGCAGAACAAGAACATGACGCTGTCGGAATTCAAAACCATTTATTGGTGGGAATGGGGCCATCGACAGCTCGGACGCATTATCGGTCTGGTCTGGGCCGTCGGTCTCGTCTTCTTCTGGCTCACCAAGCGCATCCCCTCGGGATGGACCGGCAGGCTGCTGCTGGTCGGCGGTCTGGGCGGATTGCAGGGCGCGGTCGGCTGGTGGATGGTGTCCTCGGGCCTGACCGGGCGGATGGTCGATGTCGCCTCTTACCGGCTGGCGACCCATCTGGGGCTGGCCTTCGGTATCCTGCTGGTGCTGGCCTGGTTCGCTTGGCTGTTGAGGCGCAACGAAAAGGATCTGTTTCAGGCGCGCCGCCAGAAAGATGCGCGCATGATCCGGCTGGTCAATATCCTGCTGGTGCTGGCTTTCGTGCAAATCCTTCTTGGAGCTCTGGTGGCGGGCATCGATGCCGGTCGCGGCTATATCGACTGGCCGTTGATGAACGGCGAGTTCCTGCCGTCGGAAAGCTTCGACTACGAACCGATGTGGACAAACTTCTTTGAAAACCCGGCGCTGGTGCAGTTCAACCACCGCATGATGGGCTATCTGGTGTTCCTGTTCACCGCCTACGTTTGGTGGCAGAGCCGCGGAAGCGCCATTCGCGCCACGAAACGCGCATTTGACTGGGTGTTGGTCATGGTGTTCGGCCAGATGGTCATGGGAATCGGAACGGTCCTTTACGCAGCGCCGTGGCACATCGCTATTGTGCACCAGTTCGGGGCCGTCGTCGTCGTGACGCTGATCCTGCGCGCCGGTTTCGAGGCGACCTATCCAAAGGCGCAGAGCCTCCGCTAGGGTCGATCTATGCCATAGCAGAGCTGAAAAGTGGGGTAAAATAATACCTATTTTGTAAGTCATTGTTTTACAATGTTAATTCCTGAAAAAGCCCTGTTGACTTGGCGCTAAAGATAGCTAAAACCCGAACATCGAATTCGGACGCGACTGCGTCTTCTCTTTACGGGATACAACCAATGAAAACTTTTTCAGCGAAACCGGCTGATATCGACAAGAAATGGCTGCTGATCGACGCTGAAGGCGTTGTTCTGGGCCGTTTGGCGTCGATCATCGCCATGCGCCTGCGCGGCAAGCACAAGCCGAGCTTCACTCCGTCGATGGACATGGGTGACAACGTGATCGTCATCAACGCCGACAAGGTGCAGCTGACCGGCAAGAAACGCACTGACAAGATCCACTACTGGCACACCGGCCACCCGGGCGGCATCAAGCAACGCTCCGCCGGCCAGATCCTGGAAGGCAAGCATCCGGAGCGCCTGCTCGCGAAAGCCGTCCAGCGCATGCTGCCAGGCGGTCCTCTGAGCCGTCAGCAAATGACGAATCTGCGTATTTACACCGGCGCTGAGCATCCGCATGAAGCCCAAAACCCAACTGTTCTGGACGTTAAAGCCATGAACAAGAAAAACACCCGGAGCGCGTAATCATGAGCGACGAAATCAAATCCCTGGATGCGCTGAAAGGTGCCGTCGACACTGCGAACCTGGCTCCGCAAGAAGAAGTGGCCGTAACGCGCGAACCAGTGCGTGACGCGCTTGGTCGCTCCTATGCAACCGGCAAACGGAAAGATGCGGTTGCCCGTGTCTGGATCAAGCCCGGTTCCGGCAAAGTCACCGTGAACGGCCGCGACATGAACACATATTTCGCACGACCCGTGCTGCAAATGGTTCTGCGCCAGCCTTTCTCCGTCGCTGGTGTCGCAGGCGAGTTCGACGTTATGGCAACGGTCAAGGGCGGCGGTCTGTCCGGTCAGGCCGGTGCGGTCAAGCACGGCATTTCCAAGGCTCTGCAACTCTACGAACCATCGCTGCGGGCGCCGCTGAAGGCAGCCGGCTTCCTGACACGCGACTCACGCGTGGTCGAGCGTAAGAAATACGGTAAAGCCAAGGCTCGCCGGAGCTTCCAGTTCTCGAAACGCTAAGCGTTTCAGACAGAGGATTTCAGAAGGGGCCCGCGTGGCCCCTTTTCTTATGCGCTGCATTCCGCCGAGACGGATTGACAAACCCTGCAAACGGGGCAATGGATTTCCCGCGGCCCCGAAGCCCGCTCGTTTGCATGTGGCATCGGATCAAAAGGCTTCGGAAACAGGATCGAGGAATAGCGAAACATGCCCGTCGGGATATTTGATTCAGGGATTGGCGGACTGACGGTCCAGCAAGCTATCGCCGCGCGTCTGCCGGACCAGCCTCTGGTTTATCTTGGCGACAACAAGCACGCGCCCTATGGCGTGCGCGACGCCGAGCAGATTTTCGAGTTCACCTGCCAGCATACCGAACGCCTGTGGCAGGAGGGCTGCGATCTGGTGATACTGGCCTGCAATACGGCATCTGCCGTTGCACTGAAACGGATGCAGGAAACGTGGCTGCCGAAGGACAAGCGTGTTCTGGGCGTATTCGTCCCGCTGATCGAGGCCGTAACCGAGCGTAAATGGGGCGACACCTCGCCGCCGAGAGAGGTCGCCGTGGATCAGGTAGCCCTGTTCGCGACCCCCGCGACGGTCGCCAGCCGCGCCTTTCAGCGCGAACTGGCCTTTCGCGCCATAGGCGTCGATGTCGAGGCTCAGCCCTGCGGCGGCGTTGTCGATGCGCTGGAGCAGAATGATTTCGAACTGGCGTCTGAACTGGTGAAAAGCCACGTGTCGGCGCTGCTGCGGCGTATGCCAAATCCGCGTGCGGCTGTTCTTGGCTGTACCCATTACCCGATCCTGAAAGAGGTGTTTCAAGAGGCGCTGGGACCGGATGTCACCGTCTATTCGCAGGGCGCGATCGTGGCCGAAAGCCTTGCCGATTACCTGCAACGCCATCCCGATATGGCCGGTGAAGACCATCCGTCGCGTTTTCTGACCACCGGTGATCCGGCGGCGGTATCCAGAGCCGCCTCTCGTTTTGTCGGAAAACCGGTTATTTTTGAGGCCGTCTGATTGCACGCCTCCGGCAAATACCCTACATCGCTAGTGAGAATTAAAAGGAGAGGCGAATGGCTCAGCCAAGGAAAATCGCGATTTTGGGGGCATCCGGCTACACCGGCGCCGAACTGGTGCGGATCATTGCGTCGCATCCGGATATGCAGATCTTCGCAATGACGGCGGACCGCAAGGCGGGGCAGACAATGGGTTCAGTATTTCCGCATCTGGCCTACCTCGACCTGCCGTTGCTGACAAAGATCGAAGAGGTCGACTTCACGGACATTGATCTGGCGTTTTGCGCGCTGCCGCACGGCGTGACGCATGGGCTGGTCAAGAGTCTGCCGGAGGACGTCAAGGTCGTAGACCTGTCGGCCGATTTCCGGCTGCGCGATGCGGCGGATTACACGAAATGGTATAGTCTGGAACATACGGCGATGGATATTCAGGCGACGGTGGCCTATGGCCTGCCGGAGTTTTATCGACAGGACATTGCAAAGGCGCGGGTCGTGGCGAACACGGGCTGTTATGTGGCGACCGGTCTGCTGCCCCTGATCCCGCTGCTGCGGGCGGGCGTTATCGACCCTGCCGACATCGTTATCGACGCCAAATCGGGCGTAACGGGCGCCGGACGCAGCCCCAAGGAAGGCATCCTGTTTTCAGAGGTTTCCGAGGGCTTTCAGGCCTACGGCGTCGCCAGCCACCGCCATCTGGGCGAGTTTGACCAAGAGTTGAGCCTGGCTGCGGGAACTGACGTAAAGGTCAGCTTCACGCCGCATCTGCTGCCGCAGAACAGGGGTATCTACGCCACGATCTATGCCAAGGGCTCGGCCGAAACGGTTCTGGCCACGCTGCAACAGCAATTTGAAAAAGAACGTTTCGTTCATGTTCTGCCAATGGGTGAAATTCCCGCAACGCGGCATGCACGCGGGTCGAACATGTGTTTGATCGGTGTCAAGGCGGACCGGACGCCGGGACGTGTAATCATTATCTCAACGCTCGATAACCTGATGAAGGGCGCGTCGGGACAGGCCGTGCAGAACGCCAACCTCATGCTGGGGCTGGACGAGGCGGCAGGTCTGGAATTCGCGCCGATGTTCCCGTGAGGATGCTGTGGCAGGGTTGAAAAAGAAACGACGGATAAAATTGGTGATCGTCGGCTTCGTGCTGATCGTGGTCGCCTCTGTTCTGGTGGGCTTCGGTTTTCGCGAAGGCGTGGCGTTCTTCCGCAGCCCTTCGCAAGTCGCTGAAGCCGCTCCCGGACCGTCAGAGGTATTCCGGATCGGCGGTCTGGTCGAGGAGGGAACTCTGGTCCGGCAGGGAGAGACCGTCTCTTTCGCGGTGACGGATGGCGGTGCTTCGGTGCCGGTGGTCTTCACCGGCATCCTGCCGGACCTGTTCTCCGAAGGAACCGGAATGATCGCGACCGGCACGTTGGTGGACGGAACGTTCGAGGCAACGGAAATTCTTGCCAAGCACGACGAGAACTATATGCCGAAAGAGGTCATGGACGCGCTGAAAGAGCAGGGCGTCTATCAACCGAAC
>JBFFQS010000094.1:0-8791 GCA_041573315.1 Amylibacter sp.
CCGAGCGCTTGACCGATGAATTCGGTGGCGCCAAGATTTACCTGAAGCGTGACGAACTGAACCACACCGGCGCGCGCAAGATCAACAACGTGCTGGGCCAGATCCTGCTGGCGCGGCGCATGGGCAAGACCCGGATCATCGCTGAGACCGGCGCGGGCCAGCACGGCGTGGCCACGGCCACTGTCTGCGCCAAGTTTGGGCTGAAATGCGTCGTCTACATGGGCGCGCATGACGTCGAGCGGCAGGCGCCGAACGTGTTCCGCATGAAGCTGCTGGGCGCCGAGGTCATTCCGGTGACATCAGGCCGCGGCACGTTGAAGGACGCGATGAACGACGCGCTGCGCGACTGGGTGACCTACGTCGACGAGACCTTCTATTGCATCGGCACGGTTGCCGGTCCGCATCCCTATCCGGCCATGGTCCGGGATTTCCAGTCGATCATCGGCAAGGAAACCAAGGAGCAGATGATGGAGCAGGAGGGCCGTTTGCCCGACAGCGTCGTCGCCTGCATCGGCGGTGGGTCGAACGCGATGGGCCTGTTCTATCCGTTCCTCGACGACAAATCCGTGCGCATCATCGGCGTCGAGGCCGGAGGCAAGGGCGTGGATGACAGGATGGAGCATTGCGCCTCGCTGACCGGCGGGCGTCCGGGCGTGCTGCACGGCAACCGGACCTATCTGTTGCAGGACGACGACGGGCAAATCCTCGAGGGTCACTCGATTTCAGCCGGCCTGGATTATCCCGGCATCGGGCCGGAACACTCCTGGCTGCACGACACCGGACGCGCCGAATACGTTTCGGTCACCGATGTCGAGGCGCTGGAGGCATTCCAGCTTGCCTGCCGGACCGAGGGCATCATTCCGGCGCTGGAGCCCAGCCACGCGCTGGCCCATGTGTCCAAGATCGCGGGTGACCTGCCCAAGGACCACCTGCTGGTGATGAACATGTGCGGCCGCGGCGACAAGGACATTTTCACCGTCGCCCGCGCGCTGGGCTGGGACATGGGCGAGGGCTGAGCCCGGACCGATCACGCACTATAATTCGTTTCTTGCGAACACCCGCCGTTCCCCGTGACCGGCGGGTAAATTTTTGTGGGACCGGGCGGAAAATGGCGCTAGGCTTTGTTTTTGAGTGAACGGAGCCCTGCGAGGTGCATACAGACGGCGCATGACCGGCATGCGTTGCTCTTTTTGCCGCAGATTTCGCCGCGGGGGCTGTTTAAATATTCAGTTATTGATATATATTGCGGATTAGTAGGGGAACCGGGCGTTCCCGGTCAAGGAGAAGACAATGGAAACAGTATTCACACCGGTTTCGGGGCTGCTTGGCGGTGTCTTGATCGGTCTCGCATCCATCATCCTGATGGCAGGCAACGGCCGGATCGCCGGGATCAGCGGACTTGTCAGCAAGCTGCTGCCGCCGTTCAGGGACCGGTTTGCCGTGCCGCAGTCCGCGATGTTCGTGATCGGGCTGTTGATGGCCCTGCCGGTTTACAAGCTGCTGACGGGTACGGTTCCGGTGCATGTCGTGACCGACAGCACGCCGCTGCTGATCGGCGCCGGGCTGCTGGTCGGTTACGGCGCGGCGCGGGGCAGCGGTTGCACCAGCGGCCACGGGGTCTGCGGTATTTCCCGTCTGTCGGCAAGGTCGATCGTGGCGACGGGCACATTCATGGCAACGGGCGTTGTGGCGGTCTTTCTGCTGCGCCACGTATTCGGAGGCTGATATGCGCGGAATAGTCTCTCTTGTCGCCGGATTGATCTTTGGCATCGGCCTGATCGTCGCGGACATGACCAATCCCGCCAAGGTCCAGAACTTTCTGGATATCGCCGGAACCTGGGACCCGAGCCTGATGTTCGTCATGGGCGGCGCCATTGCCGTGACCATGCCGGCTTTCATGTTCCTCAAGACCCGCGACAAACCCCTGTTCGGAGAGGATTTCGGCTGGCCTTCGCGCACCGATCTGGACCCGAAACTGATCACCGGATCGGCCATTTTCGGCCTTGGATGGGGGCTGGGCGGGTTTTGCCCAGGACCGGCGCTGACTGCCGTTTCGAGCGGCAATTCCGGCACCGCGCTGTTTGTCGTGTCGATGGTAGCCGGTATCTGGATGTCCAACCTGCAAGATATTCGCAGCGCCCGTCTGGGCACCGTTTAGGGTTCGTACCGAAAGGAAGCATAATGGCAAATTACCCAGTTGATATGTCGGTCAAACCGGAAGTCTCCGCGTTTTTCGACGAAGATACCAACACCATCAGCTATGTCGTGAAAGATCCCGGCAGCAATGCCTGCGCCGTGATCGACAGTGTGATGGACATCGATTACGCCGCCGGACGGATTACCTATGACGGCGCCGACGAGATCATCGGCCATATCGAGAGGTACGGCCTGAAGCTGGAGTGGATCATCGAGACCCACGCCCATGCCGACCACCTGTCCGGCGCGCCCTATATCCAGCAAAAGCTGGGCGGCAAGATCGGCATCGGCAAGAATATCCTGATCGTGCAGAACGTCTTTGGCAAGATCTTCAACGAAGGAACCGAGTTCCAGCGCGACGGATCGCAGTTCGACGCCCTGTTCGAGGACGGCGATACCTACAAGATCGGCAATATGGACGTTTTCGTGATCCACACCCCCGGCCACACGCCCGCCTGCATGGTGCATGTGATCGGCGACGCCGCCTTTGTCGGCGATACGCTGTTCATGCCGGACGGCGGGTCGGCGCGCGCGGATTTCCCCGGCGGCGACGCGGGCGAGTTGTACGATTCGATCCAGAAGGTCCTGTCCCTGCCGGACGAGATGCGGCTGTTCATGTGTCATGACTACGGTCCCGGCGGCCGCGATTTCGCCTGGGAAACCACGGTGGCGCAGGAGAGGGAGGAAAACATTCACGTCGGCCACGGCAAGACCCGCGAAGAATTCGTGGAAATGCGCGAGGCGCGGGACAAGACGCTGGGCATGCCCAAGCTGATCATCCCTTCGCTGCAGGTCAATATCCGCGCCGGCGAGATCCCCAAGGACAAGGACGGCAACATGATGCTGAAAGTCCCTGTCAACAAGCTCTGAGAAGGAAGCGGAATTTTGGAAATCAGGAAACTGGACGAAGATATGGCGGTCACCGCGCAGATCACGGTGGCGGATATCGAGCGGATCAAGGCGCTGGGGTTCAAGTCGATCCTCTGCGCCCGTCCGGACGCCGAGCAGTTCGGCCAGCCTACCGCCGCCGAGATCAAGGCGGCAGCCGAGGCCAGCGGCATCGAGATGGTCTATATTCCGGTGGCAGGCCCGCCGGGCGAAGAGCATGCCGAAAAGCTGTCCAGCCTGTGGCCGGACCTGTCCAAGCCCTGCCTCGGCTATTGCCGGTCGGGCGCGCGGGCCAACATGCTATATGCGCTGCTGGAAAGCACGGAATAGCGGTATTACTTGGAAAAGTTTAATTGCACAGACGAGCCCGCGCATGATTGCGCGGGCTCAATTAGCCAGACTTGATGCACATGGAAAAAGAGGTTCGATATCAGCCCAAAGCGGACGTCACCGTTTCGGATGTGCCAAGGGATTATCATCGCTGGCGGGGGCACCGAGGCTTTAACGTTTGTTCGGTTGTGACGGACAGTTTCTCTGCTATCATGCGTCCTGCATGAAAATAACTTAAGGGTTTCTTGATGGCTTCTTCCCGGCCCGAGCCGACATGGCAATGCGTGATGATCTGCTGGGGCGACCGGTATGGAGCCGAGGTGATCAACCACCTCGCCAGCAAAATTGCGCAATCGGCAGGCTCCCATCCCCGCTTTGTCCTGATGACCGATCGGTCGCGAAACGGATTGCTGCCGGAAATCAAGACGGTTGGTTTTCCCGCGTTCTATTTGCAAGACGCGTTCAAAGGCGGCGGGTGCCAAGCCAAGTTGGGCATGTTCGAGAAGGGTGTTCTGCCAGAGGATCTTCCGGCTGTTTACGTCGATCTGGATACGGCGATACTCGGTGATCTGACCAAAGCCTTCGACTTCCAGCCCGTTGAGGAAACGATTCAAATGCTGCAGAGCGCCATTCTGCCGTTCGGGGGCCTCGCGCGTTTGATCTACCGCATCACTTCGAAAAGAAAATACGCCCGGGGCAACTCTTCGATCGTTGTTTTCCATCCCGCGCGTTGCCACTTCATCGCCGAGGAGTTCCAGGCCCTGTATGAAAAACATGGCGGTTTGGGCATTCGGCCGATGGTGGCCGACGAGCGGTTCATCAGTTGGGTGGCGCAGCCCAGAATGCGGGCCCTTCCGAAGTCTTTCGCGGTAAAATTTCCCACGGAGTACATGCTGCCGAGCAGGGCGCTGTGTTACCTTAAATCCAGCCTGCCATGGGTACGGCGGCGGCGTGAAAAGCTGGTTGCGATCACCTTCTGCGGCCTGTCCAACAAGCCGGAAACGCTGATCGAACTGCAAGAAGACGAAGAAGTGGTCGACAACAAGAATCGGATACTGATCTGGAACGACCGCATTTTGGGCAACCTCCGCCGCCGCCTTGTCGAATATTACGCCGGCTGAATCGGGTCAGTCTCGTCAGAAAATCAGAGACCGCCTCGTGAGCCTGAGAGCGTTCGATTTTCCCTGTCTTTAGACATGCCGCGAAATCGGAGCCGAATAGCCCGGCAAAGCTCCGTCAGAGGAAACACGTCTGAAATATGAGTGTTTGGCGAATGACCGCCTTTGTAGACTTCCCCGGCCAAATCTCTGGCCGGGAAATTCAGTTTCAGCGGACCTGCGCCTATTCGGCGGCGACCGAAGGCTTGTGCAGCTGGTCGTCGAGGGTCTTGCGGAACTTGTCGATCATCTCGTCGATATGGGAATGCTCGACGATGAACTGCGGCGCGACGATGCCGTTGTCGCCGGTGAACTTGACGTGCATGCCGTTCCAGAACATGTCCTTCTGCATCTGTACGCCGCGCACGCCCGGTGCGGTCGAGGGGTGGACCTCGACGCCCGCGATCAGGCCGATGGACCGGATGTCCTTGACCAGTTCGTGGTCGCCCAGCGAGTGGATCGCATCCCTGAAATAGGGCGCGAGTTCCTTGGAGCGCTGGAACAGGCCCTCTTCCTCGTAGATTTCCATCGTGGCCAGGCCGGCGGCGCAGGCCGCGGGGTGGGCGGAATAGGTGTAGCCGTGGAAGAACTCGATCGCGCCGTCAGGGGCGTTGTCGATCACGGTGTCATAGATCTCGTCCTTGACGGCGACCGCGCCCATCGGGATCGAACCGTTGGTCAGCGCCTTGGCCATGGTCATGATGTCGGGCATGACGTTGAAGGTCTGCGCGCCGAAGTTCTCTCCCATGCGGCCGAATCCGGTGATGACCTCGTCGAAGACCAGCAGAATGCCGTGCTTGTCGCAAATCTCGCGGATACGCTCCAGATAGCCCTTCGGCGGCACCAGAACGCCGGTCGAGCCGGCGACCGGTTCGACGAAGACGGCGGCAATGGTGTTGCCATTGTAGGTGTCGCAGATGCGCTGCAGGTCGTCGGCCAGTTCGACGCCGTGTTCGGGCTGGCCGGGGTTCTTGATGTCCTGTCCGGTCCAAGTGTGGCGCATCATCACCACGTTCGGCATGACGAGCGGAAAGACGTCGCGGTTTTTCACGAGGCCCGACAGCGACACGCCGCCGATGTTGACGCCGTGATAGGCGCGTTCGCGGCTGACGAAGCGGTTGCGCTGGGCATGGCCGCGGGCGCTGTTATAGGCCATGACGATTTTCAGCGCGGTGTCCACGGCCTCGGAGCCGGAATTGACGAAGAACACGTGGTTGATGCCGTCCGGCGTCAGGCGGGAAACCCGCTCCGCCAGCGCGAAGCTGCCTTCGTGCGCGGTGCCGAAGGGCGGCACATAGGTCATTTTCTGCAGCTGCTGGTGCACCGCCTCGATGATCTTGGGGTGGCAGTGGCCGGCGGGCGAACAGAACAGGCCGGACGAGCCGTCGATGATCTTGCCGTCGTTCTGGTCATAGAGATAAGCGCCGCTGGCGCGGGTTACCATTCTGGGGCTGGCCTTGAATTCACGGTTGGGCGTGAAAGGCATCCAGAACTGTTCTAACGAATTGCCGCGATACTCCATATCAGTCTCCGATGTAAAAAGTCGCAATCCCACTGGCTGGCCAGTGCATTCTAGCACAAGTTAGACTTATCCGCAGCCGCAACATTAACCCCAATTACGCTGTTTCATAAGTCCAGTTGCGCATAGCACCAGATTGGCCTAGCTTGCAAGCATGAGGATCTCCGTAGACCAGTTCTTTCTCGACCGCCAGTCCGGCATCGGGTTGCAGGCGCAGCTGCGCGAAAAGATCGCAGAGGCGATCCTGTCGCGCCGGTTCACGCCGGGGCAGCGGCTGCCGTCCAGCCGCAAGCTGGCCGACCATCTGGGTATCGCGCGGATCACCGCCTCTCTGGTCTATCAGGATCTGGTGGCGGACGGCTATCTGAACGCCGCGCCGCGCAGCGGTTATTTCGTCGCCCCGGATGCGCCGGGGCTCATGGCCTCTGGCAAGGATATCCCGGTCGGCAAGGACGAAACCGTAAACTGGGACGACTGGATCAAGACCCGCGTCGGCACCATGCGGCTGATGCACAAGCCGCGGGACTGGCGCGCCTATCCCTATCCGTTCATCTATGGCGAGCTCGATTCGGACCTGTTTCCGCATGACGTCTGGCGCGATTGCGCGCGGCGGGCCTGGGGAAAGCGCGAGTTCGATCAGGTGGCCGGCGATTTCCGCACCTTCGACGACGGGCGGCTGACCGACTATATCTGTTCGCACAGCCTGCCGTCGCGCGGCATCGTGGTTGGGCCGGAACAGGTGCTGGTGACGATGGGGGCGCAAAACGGGCTGTGGCTGGCCGTTCAACTGCTGGCGGCGGCGCGGCCGGGGCTGAAGGTGGTGATCGAGGACCCCGGATATCCCGACCTGCGCGAGGCGCTGAAGATGGCCGGCTGTCAGGTCATTCCGGTACCGGTGGACGATCAGGGCCTGCCGCCGGAGCTGATCCCCGAGGATGTCGATCTGGTCTGCGTCTCGCCCAGCCATCATGCGCCGACCGGCGTGACCCTGCCGATGGCGCGGCGGCGAAAACTTCTGAAACTGGCCGAAGAACGCGATTTCCTGATCCTGGAGGATGACTACGATTTCGAGATGAGTTTCCTGCGCCCGACCAAACCGGCGCTGATGAGCGACGACAGAAGCGGCCGCGTGATCCATGTCGGCAGTTTCTCCAAGTCGCTGTTTCCCGGGCTGCGGCTGGGCTATCTGGCGGCCTCGCCCCGGTTCATCGAAGAGGCCCGCTGCCTGCGCCGGCTGGTGATACGGCATCCGCCCGGTTCGACGCAGCGGACCACGGCGCATTTTCTGGCGCTGGGGCATTACAACGCCCATGTCCAGCGTCTGCGGCAGGCATTCAGCAAACGGCGCGGCGTCATGGTCGAGGCGCTGGGCAAGGCCCACATCAACTCGCTGGGCGCGTCGGAGTTCGGCGGCGCGGCTTTCTGGGTCGAGGGGCCCAAGGATCTGGATGCGACGCAGCTGGCCATCGACCTGAAGGACGAGGGCGTGCTGATCGAACCCGGCGACGTGTTTTTCGCCAGCCCTGACGGGCCGAGGAACTATTTCCGCATGGCCTATTCCTCGATCCCGTCGGAGCGTATCGCCGAGGGCGTGGCCCGCGTGGCGCGGCATCTGAGGGGCTGACCCGGGCGCCGTTGCGCGGCGGCCGCTGCAAACTTGCCGTTGACCGGCGGGGTCCGCATCTGCATCATGTTCCGGCGGGTCCGCAGAGGTGCCGGACGGGGTCTCTGCAAAACTGGACCTAGATATGCCGACATTTGGCCCTAATAGTGGCCGCGCATTCAGGCGATTTAAGGCCAAACCCGACTCTTGCATCAAGGATTGCCAAAATGAAAATGACGACTGAAGAAGCCTTTGTAAAAGTGCTGCAAATGCACGGTATCGAGCATGCGTTCGGTATCATCGGTTCCGCAATGATGCCAATCTCTGACCTGTTCCCGAAGGCGGGTATCAAGTTCTGGGACGTGGCGCATGAGTGCAACGGCGGCATGATGGCCGACGGCTTTACCCGCGCGTCGGGCAAGATGTCGATGATGGTGGCGCAGAACGGTCCGGGCATCACCAACTTCGTGACGCCGGTGAAAACAGCCTACTGGAACCACACTCCGCTGCTGCTGGTCACGCCGCAGGCGGCCAACAAGACCATCGGTCAGGGCGGCTTTCAGGAAATCGAGCAGATGAAACTGTTCGAGGACATGGTCGCCTATCAGGAAGAGGTTCGCGATCCGTCGCGCATGGCCGAAGTACTGAACCGCGTGATCCTGAAGGCGAAACGCGCCTCGGCTCCGGCCCAGATCAACGTGCCGCGCGATTTCTGGACTCAGGTAATCGACATCGAGTTGCCGGCCATCGTGGAATTCGAACGCCCTGCAGGCGGCGAGGAAGCCATTGCCAAGGCGGCCGAACTGCTGTCGAACGCGAAGAATCCGGTCATCCTGAACGGTGCCGGAGTGGTTCTGGCGGGCGCGATCGGCGACACGGTGAAACTAGCCGAACGCCTGACCGCGCCGGTCTGCTGCGGCTATCAGCACAATGACGCGTTTCCCGGCTCGCACCCGCTGCATGCCGGACCGCTCGGCTATAACGGATCGAAGGCGGGCATGGAGCTGATCTCCAAGGCCGACGTGGTTCTGTGCCTTGGTACGCGGCTCAACCCGTTCTCGACCCTGCCGGGCTATGGCATCGACTATTGGCCGACAC
>JBFFQS010000095.1:0-8644 GCA_041573315.1 Amylibacter sp.
CACCGGGCTTGCGAATTGCCGCCGTCCGATGCCGGACGCGTTCGACTGTGTGCTCGACCGTTCGGGGCAGCATATTGATCCCCGCGCTATCTTCGGTCGTTGCCCAGTGGGGCGGAATTCCACTGGAGTCGTCTCCGAAAGCCAGCAGCAGGATGCGCCCGCCGCCCGCAACGTTCAGCTTGGCCAACTCCGCTGCCTGTTCTGCTGTCCGTCCGGCTCCGGCGCTGGCAATGCCTGCGGCCTCCAGAGTTTCGAGCGTTTCGACAAGGCCCGGGCGCCCCCAGTCCAGCGAATGATTGTTGGCCAGCGTGCAGGCATCGACAGATGCAGCCGTCAGCGCGGAAACGTTCGCCGGGTGCATCCGGTAATTGATGCCTTTCGGCTCGGGTTTGTCGGCCGTGGTGATCGCGGTTTCCAGATTGACGATGCGCAGATCGCAGCGGCGATAGGCGTCCTCGGCAAGCAGATCGCCCCAGACGTACCCATAGTCCACCGCGCGGGGAATTGGTCCATTCTGTTTCTCCGCCAATTGCACGTATGCTTCAGCCGAGGTCAGGTAGTCCTCGTATATGCGCGGATCGACCGGATGCGCCAGTATCTGGTCTATGCCGCGCCCCAGCATGACGTCACCGGCAAGGAACAGACGGATCGGGCGGCCAAGTTTCATTGTCCCGGCGCCAGATGAGTTGCGAACCATGCCGCTGCAAGCTCGACGACCGCCTCCATGGTTCCGGGTTCCTCGAACAGATGGGTGGCGCCGGGGACGATCTCCATGCTCTTTTCGCATGCAAGTTGTGCGAGCGCCGCTTCGTTCAGTTCGATCACGCCTAAATCCCTGCCGCCCACGATCAGAACGGTTGGTGCCGCGACATCTTTCAGGGCGTCGGCGGCCAGATCGGGACGGCCTCCTCTGGAGACCACCGCCGCAACGCCCTCGGGGAACCGTGCTGCTGCCACCAGAGCGGCCGCCGCGCCGGTGCTGGCGCCGAACAGGCCGACAGGGAGCTTTGAGGTCACCGTATCCGCCCGAACCCATTCGAGCGCGTCACCGACCCTGTCTGCGAGCAAGGAAATATCGAAGACATTTGTGCGGTCGGCAGCCTCGGCCTCCGTCAGAAGGTCGAACAGCAGGGTTGCGAAGCCGTGACGATGCAGTTCCGAGGCCACGAACCGGTTTCGGGGGCTGAAACGGCTGCTGCCGCTGCCGTGGGCGAATATGATCAGTCCTTTGGGGGGCGACGGACCTGACAAGTCTCCATCCAGAGTGATGGAGCCGCCGGAAACGGGTATGCTGATATTTCGTGCCTTGAAGTCATTCATGGCTACCTCCTGATACTGGCGCTGGCTGCGCGTACACTGAGACAAGTGCGGCTTGCTTCGGAATTATCGAACTTGCGATGATCCCGGATCATGACGGCCTCCGCTCAGGTTCCCGGACAGTGAACAGGATCAGCCCGCCGACAACCAGAAAGACAAGGACAGACGCCATTCCGGCCCTTTGGGAACCCGTCCACTGCACGATCAGGCCCATCATAAGCGGGCCGCTGAAGGCAGTCGCCTTTCCGGCCAGCGCATAGAGGCCGAACATCTCTGTCGCCATGTGCCCGGGCGACAGCCGCGCCATCAGTGACCGTCCCGACGCCTGCGCCGGACCGACGCAGAACCCGAGGCTTGTGGCAAAGATCCAAAATGGAACATCACTCCGCGCGAGGATAATTCCGGCACCGGACAGGATCAGCCCTGCCAGCGCCAGAAGGATCGTGCGCTTTGGGCCGATGGCATCGTCGACCCATGCGAAACCGGCGGCGCCTGCACCCGCTGCTATGTTCAGCGCGATGCCGAAGATCAGTATTTCAGTGGGTTCCATGGCGAATTCAGCCGCCGCGTAGATGCCACCGAAGGCAAACAGCGTCACGAGGCCGTCGTTGTAGAACATGTGCGCGATCAAAAAGCGTGTGATCGGCGCCCTGCGATCCAGAAGGCGCAGCGTGCCCCATAGTTGCCGGATGCCGGCGCGGGTCGCGGCGCGAAGGCTCAGGCCGGTCGGCGCGCGGTCACGCGTCAGCAGGAAGAGCGGAAGGGAAAAGACGGCAAACCATATGGCCACGAATATGCTGGATGCCCGCACCGGTTCGGCATTGTCTGCGTCGAGTCCAAAAAAATCCGCCCCGCCGCTGCGCAATAACCACAGGCACCCCAAGAGGCAGGCAATCCCGCCAAGATAGCCCAAGGCCCAGCCCCAACCGGAAATGCGCCCGATCCTGTCGTTCGTGGCTATATGAGGCAGCATGGAATCGTAGAAAACGATAGCGAACTGATAAGCTATCGCCGCCGTGGCATAGAGCACAATTGCGACGGGCAAATAGTCTGGGGCCGGCTCCACAAACCACAACAGCAGTGTCACGAGGCAGCAGATCGCGCTGAAGCCCATGATCCAGGGCTTGCGCGTTCCGGTATTGTCGGCAATAGCACCCAGCAGCGGGCTGAAAACCGCGACGACCAGACCGGTGAACATAAGCAGGCGGCTCCATAGTATGGTGCCCTCGACGGGCGTCGCAGCTACGGATTGCGTAAAATAAGTCGCGAAGATGAAGGTGGTGACAACGGTCGGAAAGGCTGAGTTTGCCCAGTCGTAAAGGCACCACGCTGCCACGCCGGAGCGCCGGTCGCCGGATGCTCCGCCGCTGCCGTTCGGCAAATCGGAATTTTCAGCCGGATGTTCCGTCATCGCCCTCTTTCTCGAATACTATGACCCTGTCCGTAGTAGCGGCCTCGCCGCAATTGGCCAGTATGACGGACCTCGCCCTGTCGCGCAGGGCAATGGCGTCGTCGAAGTCCGGTCCTCCGGGCCTCAAGGGCTCCATTACGCTTACGCTGACCGAACCGCGGCGGGGAAACCATTGCTCGCCGCGCAGAATGGACCTCGTTCCCCTGATCGCGATCGGCAGCACGGCAGTATCGGCGGCGCAGGCAACCGAAAACGCGCCAAGCCGGAAGGGCAGAAGACCGGGTTCCCTGAAAAACGTGGCTTCGGGAAAAAACACCAGATGCTCACCGGCCAGCGCAAGGTCTTTGAGCGCCTCCGCTTCGGCCCGGCCCGCTTGCGGCTCCGCCCTTTCGGCAAAGCGCGCGCCAAGCCTGCGCAGGAACGGTCCGGCGACGTGCTGGCCGGCCAATTCCTGTTTGGCGATAAAAACCGGTTCGTCCGGCAAAACTGCCCCCAGAACGACAGCGTCGAAATAGCTGGCATGGTTGGAAACGACGACTTGGCTGCCCTCGGAAAGCAAGGCTTCGCCCGATATCGTCAGCGGTATGCGCTGCAATCGCAGGCAGGTCCGGGCCATTGCGCGGACAAGGCGCCACCGCGCGCGGCGGTTCGGTAGCGACAGCACGCCAAGCCATGTTATCGCGCCGACCGTGTAGATCACGCCCCACCACCAACCGGCGTAGATCAGGTCCGAGGCGAGTGTGGACAGGTGTCGCAACCGCGTGAGCGGGCGCGTCAGGCGCAGGCGCAGAACCTGCATCCAGACTGCACGCCCTGGTTTGCCCAGTTTACCCGTTTCGAACAGATCTCGCGTCGTAGACCTGCGTATCTTGCCGCTCGAGGTCTTGGGAACCGAATGTGGCGCCGTGATAAAGACCTGATCTGCCGGCATCTCCAGCAGGTCGGTTACCCTTTCGCTGACCTCGGAGTGCAATTTCGACAATGTCGCGGCGTCTTTGCTGCGGGTCTCGGCCACGACGACCAGCTGTTCGGAGCCGGTCTTGGGGTCGGGGCAGGCGAAGGCCGCGACACAGCCCTTGCGGATACCCTCGATGTCGCCAACAGCCTGCTCGATTTCCTCCGGATAAATGTTCCGGCCGCCTTTGATGATGATGTCCTTGATCCGGCCGGTAATGAAAATACGACCCTCTGCGATATAGGCCAGGTCGCCGCTATCCAGCCAACCGTCATGGAACAGCGCCTGCGAGCGTACGGAATCCTTGAAATAGCCCTGCGTCGACGACGGGCTGCGGAATTCCAGACGCCCCTGATGCCGTTCCGCAACCTCCCGTCCCATCCGGTCGACGATCCTGATGCGGTTGTCGGGCAGGGGGACGCCGCTGGAAACGAAGGTCATGGGATTTTTGTCTTTGTCACTTGCAAGCGCTGCGAAGCCCTCCTGCGAAAGCTTTTCACGGTCGACCTTTTCGATGACAGGCATTTGGCCGAGCGGCGAAAACGCCAGCCCGACGGCGTTTTCCGCCAGACCGTAGACCGGCGCCAGCGCCTCTGGTTTCAGGCCGTAGGGCGCGAAACGCTCGGTGAACTTTCGGATGGTTTCGGCGCTGACAGGTTCGGCGCCGTTCGAGATCATCCGCAGTGAGCTGAGGTCCAGCCCCTCAAGGGCGGCTTCGTCAATCTTGTTGACGCAAAGCTCGAAGGCGAAGTTCGGCGCCGCCGACAAGGTGCCGGAATTGCGGTGGATGGCCCACAGCCAGCTCTCCGGCCGGACGATAAACCTGAGCGGCGACATGATGACGACCGGTGCGGCATAGTACAGGCTGCCGAGCCACGCCCCGATCAGGCCCATGTCGTGGTAGAGTGGCAGCCAGCTTATGAAAACATCCCTCGACGACCCTTCAAGCGCAGTTCCCATAGCGCGAATGTTGGCAAGAAGGTTGGCGTGGGTCAGCATTACACCCTTTGGGTCGCCTGTGCTGCCTGACGTGTATTGCAGAAGGGCAAGATCCTCTGTCCGTCGCTCCGCGAATGCCGGTTTGGCCTTCATTCCGTGCAGGTCCCCGACTGTCAGGACGCTACGCAAAGTCGGGATTTGGCCGGACAACAGACCAGCCATGGCCTTGCCTTCCGGCGGTACGATCAGGACGGCTGCTTCGGAGTTCTGCAGAATCCTGACCTGACGCCGAAGGTGCTCCTCCAGCATTGACAACCGCATCGGAGGATAGAGCGGAACGGGCACGCATCCGGCAAGCAAGGCGCCAAAAAAGGCCTCGAAGAATTCACGGCTCGTCGGCAACATGATCCCAACCGAAGCCTGTGGCGCCAGCCCTGATTTCCGCAGGCCGCCCGCCACCCTTCCGGCCGCGTCCGCCAGGTCTTTGTATGTGATTGTTTCTGTTTCCCGATATCCGTCAGACAGCTTGATATGAGGGCGGTCGGGGTGGTGCTCGACATGCCAGGCAAGCACTTCGGTCAGAGTGTTTGCGGACGCAGGAACCGCGTCGCTCGATAATTCGGGCAGCCGCTCCGTCTTTCCGGTCGTGAAAGTGGCCGCTGCGCCCGCTTCGGCGATCTCGCGCAGCAGATCAGCGGGTGTCTCGACGCGCGTGATCAAGTCCTCCGGCAGCCTGACCCTGAATTCCTTTTCGGTGCGCAGCAAGAGTTCCGAGAGTCCGAGGCTGTCAAACCCGAGCTCCCGCTGCAGAGAAGATTGCAGGTTTGCCTGCACCTTGGGCTGGGGGTTGATCTCTTGCGCCAGAACTTTGACAAGTTCCAGAATGCGCTGCTCCGGTCCGGGCTGCCGGTCGCGCGGCTCTTGTTCGGTCTCCCGCTCGTTCTTGTTCATGACCTTTCGGCGCAGCCTCTCTGACAACAGGGGATTGTTCCTGGCGGCCAGTGTAGCAACTTAATCCGCCCGCTCTATTGAGACAGATCAATTTCCGCGCTTGGTCAGGTAGATTTTTGCAGGTGAGGCGGTCGTATATTTTCTGAAAAATAATTTATAATTAGTATGTTACAGTAAATTGACAACCATGATCTGGCATCGCTTTCAGAGTGTCATGGAACGATACAGGATCAAGGGGTTCGGGATTTTAGGCGTTGAGGCTTGCCACGGCGACCATTTCGACACGCATGCCGGGCCGCGCCAGAGCGACGCCGCAGGTGGCGCGCGCGGGCGGGTTCGCCTGATCGACCCAATCGTCCCAAACGGCGTTCATGCCCTGGAAGTCGGCCATGTCGGACAGCCAGACCTGAATGGAGACCAGATCGCTCTTGCTGCCGCCGAAGCGGGCCATGACGGCGTCGATCGCATCCAGCACCTGACGGGTCTGCACGCCAATATCGGCGCTCAGGTCGTCGGGGATTTGACCTGCGAGATAGATCAGATTGCCAACGCGGACGGCATCGCTCATCCGGCGACCCGGATCGAGACGGATTGGGCGCATTTTTGGTCCTTTCGGGATATTTTTCAGTCGTTGTCTGATGTTCCGGCGCCGGCACCTTGGCGCGATTGCTCGGATGCGGGCACGGTGGTGCGCATGGCAAGGGCGTCCAACCCGCGCAGCGTGCCGATGGCGATCTTGCGAACCGCCGGCACTGGCGACGCGGCCGTCGGCGCTTCCGCGATCAGGCTTATCCGGACATCCGCGCAGCCTGCCAACTCTTGTTCCGGGACAGCGGCTTGAGAGTGTATCGTGTCGCCTGAAATGGTCATCCGGTCGCCCGCCCAGTCTATCGCGCAGGCTTTGCCCAAACGGTGCGAAATGCCGGATAGAAACGGCAGCAGCAACGCCGGACAATCGACCTCTTGCAGGTCGATCGGGCCAGCCGCCAACCCCTCGGGCAGGGCTGCATGATCACAATGGGTCGTTCCGGTTGCGATCGGGCACAGCGGGTGGCTGCCGGCAGGCCGCCAGACGCGCCCTTCGATAACCGGAGCCAAATCCTGCCAGCCGGCGCCGGAGTTGCGGTTCAGGTGGGCCAGCAACAGGTCTGCGGCGTCAAACCCGCGCGCCTGCAACCAGCGGGTGGCGGCGCCGGCTTCCTCGGCAAGTCCCCAGTCCAGACCGGCGCCGCGTGCGGCTTTCGCGGCCAGTGTCTCCAGCTCGGTCATCGATAGGCGAACTTGCGGGCCGACGCCCTCGGGGACGGGAGCGCCTGCGCGTGTCGGGTCGTTCGGTTCGGGCATCATAGCAATTTTTCCTTGGCCAGATCCTGCGGGTAGGGCGCGCCCTGGAACAGGGCGATACGCACCCAGCGGTCGGAGCGGGGATCGAAATGGCTGGCGCCAAAGAACGCCAGCTTGCAACGCAGCAGGTCGATCGGCAGCATGGTTTCGGCGATCAGGTTGTCCTGTATCTCGGCAAAGGGATAGCGGGCGCAAGTCTGTATCCGGCGCGCCATCAGACGGTGCTCCGGATGGGCGAGCAGGAACTGCGCCATAGGCTGATCGCCGGCCCAGCCAGCCAGATCGCGTGCCAGTTCGGCCGCCATCCGTCCGGTGCACAGCGGCAGTTCCTTTTCGGCCCCATCCTCGGCAAAACGGTCGCCGAGACGCGGCTCGAGTTTTTCCTCGGAGACATACCAGAACCGTGCGGACTGGTCTGGCGCGTTGAAATCTGTTTTCAGGGCCCAGTCATAGTCGCGTTCCAGCGTTGCGCGAAAGGCGCCGACAGATACGGAACCGTCGATGCGGAATGCCGCGGCCTCGTCGGCATTCATGCAGTCGGCCAGACCGTCGACCAAGGCGCCGTGCGGCTCCAGCATCAGCGACAGCAGCGCTTCCTGCCCTTCGACGGACAGGTTTGCGGCGCCCCAGTTCCAGAGCGCGTCCCATGGATGGTCGTCCTGAGCCGGCCAGTCGGCCAGATGGGCATCGATCTGCTTCAGGTCGGCGCGCAGGTCCGCCAGTTTGGCGACCTGGGCCGGGTGTTCCGAGTGCCAGCTTGCAGCGTTACGTTTCGCGTTTTTCAGTGCGACGCTCAATGTCGCAACAGCCTCCGGCGTTGCTACGGTCTGAGCGCGCACGCGGGCCAGAGCTTCTTCGCGTGCCATCATCCAGTTGTTCAGCAGTACCGGATGGCGCACCAGAAACGGCGCCATGCCGAGCCCTGTGGAGTTGCCTACGCCCAGCTTGCGCCGGATGGTGTCATCGAGTTTTATCGCACGGTCGCCGCCGCGCCGGGCGGCGAGGTATTCGACAAGGTCAACAGTGAAGGCGCGCGTCAGCCAGACCGACAGCATCTCTGCCTGAAACGGTCCGCTCAACTCGGGGCGTGCGGCTATGTCGGCGCGGTCCGCCGCACCGAATTTGCCGGAACCATAGACTGCGGTGGTCCGCATCAGATAGCCGACGGATTCAATCTCGGCCAGATCGGGTTGTTGCCCGGATGCCAGGCTTTCCAGCACGTGGTTGAACAGGCGCACGGAGCGGTTGGCGCGGCTCAGGGAAAGTTCGGTTGAGCTGATCCGTCCGGCCTCCTGCAAAGGCACGTTCGCCTGCAGACGGTCGAGGTCGGCCTCTGTCGGCGTGCCGTCGAACAAGGTGAATGTCGCGTCCCATGCGGTTGCGATCACGCGGTCGGACCGCATTTCGTCGGGCAGGTCATGGGCAAAAGCGACCAAGCTGTAGGTGCGTACAGGACCGATGGCCCGATAGACCGCGCGGCCTACACCTTTTGCGTCGATGTCCCAAACCGGCCGGTCAAAGGTCCAGCCTTCAGACTGCAGCCGCCGCAGCAGAACGCGCAGGAATGACAGGCGGGTCGGATGTGCGCTGCCCATCCGCGCCAGACGCATAACCTCGGACGGCGCACGGCGGAAGGGGGCAGCTTCTGGAACGGGATTGAGGTCGGCACAAGACATGTAACGCTCCTATTGGTGATACGTGCAAAAGGTCAGGGCATGGGGCGGGTC
>JBFFQS010000096.1:0-8539 GCA_041573315.1 Amylibacter sp.
CGCAAATGCGCAGGCCCGCGACGCCGCGTCCGTCATGCAGGAGAAGGAATCCGAATTGGATACCCTGTCCGAAGACGTGGCGCGGCTGTCGGCGCGGCACCAGTCGGCGCACCGGATGCAGGAAGAGGCGCAGTCGGTGCTTAAGAAACGTCAGGATCAGCAGGCTGCGGCCAGCGCGTCGGTGACGCAGGCGGCCGAGGGGCTGTCAGAGGCCGAGGCTCGGCTGGCGGAAGCCGTTCGCACCCGCGCCGTGGCGCAGGAGGCAGCCCTGCAAGCGGAGGCCGACCTCGACCGGATCGAACAGCAGCGCGGCGAGGCGCAGGCCGCCGACAGCGAAGCCCGCGCCGCCCTGTCAGAGGCCAGCGGCGAGGCCAGCGCGCTGGGCGCCGAGGTGGCCGCGCTGGAACGCGTTATTTCGCGCGACCGAGATCAGGGCGCCCAGTTGCTGGACGAGGTGCGTGCCGACAAGGGCTACGAGGCCGCCTTGGGCGCGGCGCTGGCCGATGACCTGAAGGCGCCGATCGTGGACGCGGACGGCCTGTCCGGCTGGGCCCGGCTGCCGGATTATTCCGACAGTGCCGAATTGCCCGCCGGTGCGGAACCGTTGTCGGCTCACGTAGGCGGGCCGGATGTTCTGACGCGCCGTCTGGGCCAGATCGGTATCGTGTCGCGTGCCGACGGGGCGCGGTTGCAGGCTGACCTGAAACCGGGACAACGGCTGGTCAGCACTGAGGGCGACCTCTGGCGCTGGGACGGGTTCCGCGCCAGCGCCGAGGACGCGCCATCGACCGCCGCGCTGCACCTGCAACAGGTTAACCGGCTGAAGGAATTGCGCGCCGCGAACGCATCGGCGCAGACCCGCATGGAGCAGGCCCGCGCGGCATTCGATCAGGCCCATGCCGTTTTGCAGGAAACCATCGCGGCCGATCAGAGCGCACGCGCGCGGCGCAAGACCGCCGACGAGTCCGCGACGACCGCAACGCGGCAGATGTCGCGCTCCGAAGCCGACCGCGACATGCTGGCGGGCAAGCTGGAGACCATGAAACTGGCCGAACAGCGGCTCGAGGAAGAGACCCGCGCGGCCTTTGCCGCCGTCAAAGAGGCCGAAAAGGCGGTTGCGGAACTGGGCGATTTGTCAGCGGCGCGCGCCAATGTCGACGCGATGAAAGTCGCGGTCGAAGCGGCGCGGATGACCATGCTGACCAAGCGTTCGTTGTATGACGAGGTGCGCCGCGAGGGTGAGCAGCGCACCAAGCGCCGGCAGGAGATATTGCAGGAAGCCAGCGGCTGGCGGCACCGGCTGGAGACCGCCGAAAAGCGGATCGCGGAATTGCAGGAGCGCAAGGATACCTCTGAACAGGAACTGTCTTTGGCTGTCGCCGCGCCAGACGAAATTGCCGCCAAGCGCGCCGAAATATCAGAGGCGATCGCCAAGGCCGAGGCGCGGCGCAATGCGGCCTCCGATGCGCTGGCCGCGGGCGAAACCGCCCTGCGGCAGGCCGATCAGGCCGAGCGCGAAGCAGAACGCCGTGCGTCGGATGCACGAGAGAAGCGGGGCCGCTCGGATGCGGTCTGCGAGGCGGCGCGGGCGCAGGTTCGCGCCGCCGCCGACCGTATTCGCGAAGAGTTGGAAATCGAACCCGAAAAGCTGCTGGAAACGCTGAATGCCGATCCCGAGAAGATGCCCTCTGCCGAGGCTATCGAGGCGGATGTCATGCGCCTGCGCCGTCAGCGTGACGCGCTGGGCTCGGTCAACCTGCGCGCCGAAGAGGATGCCAGAGAGGTCGCCGAGGAACGCGATGCGCTGGCCACCGAAAAGGACGATCTGGAACAGGCCATTCGCAAGCTGCGCACCGGCATCGCCAGTCTGAACAAAGAGGGCCGCGAGCGTCTGCTGGCCGCCTTCGACGAGGTGAACAAGAATTTCTCGGTGCTGTTCAAGCACCTGTTCGGCGGAGGCGAGGCCAATCTGGTTCTGGTCGAGAGCGACGATCCGCTGGAAGCCGGGCTGGAAATCATGTGCCAGCCACCGGGCAAGAAACTCTCGACCCTGTCGCTGCTATCGGGTGGTGAACAGACGCTGACGGCGCTGTCGCTGATCTTTGCCGTATTCCTGGCGAACCCGTCGCCGATCTGTGTGCTGGACGAGGTTGATGCGCCTTTGGACGACGCCAACGTCACGCGGTTCTGCGACCTGCTGGACGAGATGACCGAGCGTACCAATACCCGCTTCCTGATCATCACGCACCACGCCATTACCATGAGCCGGATGGACCGGCTGTTCGGCGTGACAATGGCGGAGCAGGGCGTTAGCCAGCTTGTTTCGGTCGACTTGCGTCAGGCCGAGGGCATGGTCGCCTAGAGCGCGTCCAGCAGTTGCAATGTCGGCCAGGCATCGGCGGGCAGGCCAAGCCTTTGTTGTTCAGCCGCCACCGCTTCGCGGGTCTTTTCGCCCAGTATTCCATCCAGTCCGCCGACATCGTGGCCGCGTGCCTTCAGCTTGCGTTGCAGCGCTAACATCTGATCGCCGCTCAACGCCGGATCAGGGTTGCCCTTGGCATAGGGCGGCGCGCCGGCCAGGCGGGTGGCGAAATAGGCCGCCGAGGTGACATAGACCAGCGATTTGTTCCACTCGAAGTAAACAGGAAAATTGTCGAATACCAGAAAGGCCGGTCCCTTACGGCCCTGCGGCAGCAGCAGCGCGGCGCGCGTCGATCCGCCGGGCAGGGCTACCGCACGCGGTTTCAGGCCATCGGCGATCCATTGCGAGACGCTCTGGCTGTGGTTCAGTCCTGACTTGGACCAATCCAAAGAAGACGGCACCGTAACCTCGACCATCCACGGTTCGCCCGCTCTCCAGCCCAGATCGCGCAGCAGGCGCGCACCGGTCAGTATCGCGTCCGGCGCGCTGGTTTTCAACGTTACGCGCCCGTCACCGTCCCCGTCGACGCCCTTTTCGAGGATATCCTTCGGCAGCATCTGCACCATGCCGATTTCACCGGCCCAGGCGCCGGTGGTCCGCGCGGGGTCGAACTCGCCGTGCTTCCAGAGGTCGATGGCGGCAAGAACCTGCGGGCGGAACAGTTCCGGCCGCCGGCAGTCATGCGCCAGCGTGACCAGCGAATTCAGCGTGTTGAAGTCGCCCTGAACCGCGCCGAAGTCGGTCTCCATTGCCCAAAAGGCCAGCAGCACGTTGCGATCTACGCCGAACTCGCGTTCGGCGCGGTCGAAGGTCTTGCTGTATTTGCGCTTGTTGATCTGGCCGTGGTCCATCCGGTTCTTGCTGACGGTACGGGCCGAGAATTCGAGGAAGCTTTGACGAAAGTTGCTCTGCGACCGGTCAAACCGGAGCACTTTGGCATCCTGCCTCACGGTGGCGAAAAACCGGTCCAGATCGGACCGGCTGTGGCCGTCGCGCGCGGCTTCGGCCTTCAACCCGGCGACAAATGCACCGAAATCGCCACCGCAGGGCGTCGCTGCAAATCCCGCTCCGGAAAGCAGTGTTGCCGCGATGGCCGCAGCCAGAGCTGCGAGTCTTGATCTCATGTCACGCCCACCTGTTTTGCCTCTCCCGGCCGGATCGCCCTCAATCGTGCCAGTCCGCCCAGCCCGTCGCGTGTTTGACCTCCAGAAATTCGTCCATGCCCCAGGGCCCGCCCTCGCGGCCGTTGCCCGATTGCTTGTAGCCGCCGAAGGGCGATGGAACGCTGGACGAGGTGCCGTTGATCCGAACCATGCCGGAGCGCATCGCACGGGCGACACGGTTGGCGCGTTCGCCGTTCTGGGTCTGGACATAATTGGTAAGGCCATAGTCCGTATCATTGGCGATCCGGATCGCGTCGGCTTCGTCCTCGAAGGGGATCATTACCAGCACAGGGCCGAAGATCTCTTCGCGTGCGATGGTCATGTCGTTGGTCACATCGGCAAATATCGTCGGGCGGGTGAAGAAACCGCGGTTAAGGCTCTCTGGGCGTCCGAGGCCGCCAGCGGCCAGGCGCGCGCCTTCCTTGATACCGGTCTCGATCAGGCCCTGGACCTTTTCGAACTGCGCCGCGCTGGACAGGGGGCCGAGGTGGCGGCCATGCTTGTCGGATGGGCCGACCTCGGTCTTGTTGGCGGTGTCCGCGGCGATCTCCACGGCTTCGTCGTAATACGAGCGCTCGACCAGCATCCGCGACGGGGCGTTGCAGGATTGGCCGGTGTTGTTCATCATCAGGCGCACGCCCCGCTTGACGGCGGCGTCATCGGCATCGGCAAAGACGACGTTTGCCCCCTTGCCGCCGAGTTCCAGCGTTACCCGCTTGATCGTATCGGCGGCTGCCTTGGATATCAGCCGCCCGGCCCGTGTCGATCCGGTGAAGGAGATCATGTCCACATCCGGATGCGCCGAGAGCTGTGATCCGACGCCGGGTCCGTCGCCGTTGACCATGTTGAAGACGCCTGCCGGACAGCCGACGGCGTCCAGCATCTCGGCGAATACGATGCTCGACAGAGGTGCGATTTCCGAGGGTTTCAGGACCATGGTGCATCCCGTGGCCAGTGCCGGTACGACCTTCAGTGCGACCTGGCTGATCGGCCAGTTCCACGGCGTGATCAGCCCGCAGACCCCGATGGGTTCCTTGAGAATCCGCTCGTGGGGCGATTGCGGCCAGGGCGCGCTTTCGAATTCGAAAGTTTCCAGCGTTTCTATGAATCCTTCGATTGCCTCGACGCCGGTCGGGGCCTGCTGCTTGATCGACATGTCGATCGGCGCGCCCATTTCCATCGAGATGGCCTCGGCCATATCATCCGAGCGTCGATTGTATTCCGCCAGCAGGTCGCGCAGCAGGCCAAGGCGTTCGGATTTGGACGTCAGCGACCACGTCGCAAAGGCCGTCCGCGCGGCCTGCACGGCGGCATCTGTGTCGGACTGTCCGCCGAGAGAGATCACGGCACAGGGATCTTCGGTGGACGGATTGATCACCGGGTGGTCGCGCGGCACGGCCGGAGCAACCCACTTGCCATTGATGTAAAAGTCGCGTTTATCAAGCATGAGACACCTATGATTTGCACTTCCCGCGCACCATTGCACCGGAATTTGAAATGTGCAACTTCACAACCGGAATTTTCGAGATTCCAGCCATCGGAGGCCGATTTGGGCGCGTCAGAAATCCTGATACTGTTTGCGATTTTTCTGTTCGGCGGTTTTGTCAAAGGCCTTCTGGGTATCGGCCTGCCCGCGCTGCTGGTCGGTTTGCTGACTTTCTTTTATGAACCCCGCTTTGCCGTATCGCTGATTCTGATCGCAATCATGACCACCAACTTTCGGCAGGCGATGAAGGGCGGGCGGGTCGGTGACATCCTCAGGCGTTATTGGGTGTTCTGTTCGATTGCCATGGTGTTCATTTTCCTGGTCGCCATTGTCGGGGCGGCGGTTCCGGTTCCCGCGCTGCTGATATTTGTCGGTGTCGGCATGACGCTTTTCGCCCTGTCGAGCCTGTTCGTCGCGATGCCGCTGCTACCTCAGCGCTTCGACAAGCTGGCGCAGACCGTGGCTGGTGTGACCAGCGGCATTCTGGGCGGCCTGACGGCGATCTGGGGGCCGCCGCTGGCGGTTTACCTGATGTCGCTGCATCTTGATAAGCGAACTTTCGTCCAGGTTCTGGGCGTCATGTTCGCGGCCCAGTCTATTCCGTTGACACTGGGCTTCATCGTGTCGGGCGAGTTGGCGCTGAGCACCGCGCTGCTTGGGACCGCTTTGCTGGTTCCGGCTTTCACCGGCATGTATTTCGGAGAAAGGATGCGCGACCGGATTGATACGGTGTTGTTCTTCCGTCTGTTCCTGACGCTGTTCCTGCTGCTCGGCCTCAACCTGATCCGGCGCGGCCTGTTCGCCGGTTAGGCGGCCGGGGTCACGATTTCTTCTTGCGGCGGCGCACCTCTTGCAGCTGCTCCAGCAGCGCGCGCTCCTCGTCGATCTCTTCTTTTACGAACTGCTTTGTCCGGCGCTCGATTGCATCGGTGGCGACAATCTGTACCAGAATGGCCAGTGCGCCGACGCCGGAAAAAATAAGTGCGATCACGCCGAGTTTTCCCAGAACCGTTGCGGGCACGAAATGGCCGTAGCCGACGGTCGACATGGTCACGACCGAGAAATAGAAGCTGTCGAACAGCGACCATTTTTCGACCAAATGGAAAAAGACCGTCGAGATCGTCAGCAAAACCGCCACCATCACGAAGGCGACTTGTATTTGTTTACTGCGTAGCATGGTTCTACTTATGACCAATAAAAAACGCTCCCACAAGTGCGGGAGCGTTCGTAATGTTCAGGGCTGATCCCGGCAGGGATCAGTCGTCGGAATTGGAGGATTCCGCGCCGGTTTCCTGATCGACGTCTTTCATCGACAGGCGCACCTTGCCGCGATCGTCGAAGCCCATCAGCTTGACTTTGACTTCCTGGCCTTCCTTGACGACGTCGCTCGGGTGGTTGACCCGTTCTTTCGCCATCTGGCTGACATGCACCAGACCGTCACGCTTGCCGAAGAAGTTCACGAAAGCGCCGAAGTCCATGACCTTGACGACTTTGCCGGTGTAGATCTGGCCTACCTCGGGTTCCGCCGCGATTTCCATGATCATCTGACGGGCTTTTTCGATTTGCTCGCCATTGCTGGAAGCAATCTTGATCACGCCATCGTCGTTGATGTCGACCTTGGCGCCGGAAACCTCGACGATCTCGCGGATGACCTTGCCGCCCGAACCGATCACTTCGCGGATCTTGTCCGGGTTGATCTGCAGGGTTTCGATGCGCGGTGCGTGCTCGCTGAACGAACCCGCTTCAGTCAGGGCCTTGGACATTTCACCTAAGATGTGCATCCGGCCGTCCTTGGCTTGCGCCATGGCTGTTTCCATGATTTCCGGAGTGATGCCGGCAACCTTGATGTCCATCTGCAGCGACGTGATGCCGTTTTCGGTACCGGCCACCTTGAAGTCCATGTCGCCGAGGTGATCCTCGTCGCCGAGAATGTCGGTCAGCACGGCGTATTCACCGCTGTCCTGCAGGATCAGGCCCATGGCGACACCGGCAACCGGCGCGCGCAAAGGAACGCCCGCATCCATCATCGACAGGGAACCGCCGCAGACCGACGCCATCGAGGAGGAGCCGTTCGACTCAGTAATCTCTGACACCACGCGAATGGTGTAAGGGAAGTCGGTCGGAGCCGGCAGAACCGCCTGCAACGCCCGCCAGGCCAGTTTGCCGTGACCAATCTCACGACGACCGGGACCGAAGTTGCGGCCACACTCGCCCACCGAATAGGGAGGGAAGTTGTAGTGCAGCAGGAAGTTGGAGCGGTAGGTGCCTTCCAGCGCATCAATCATCTGTTCGTCGTCGCCGGTGCCCAGCGTCGTCACGACCAGGCCTTGGGTCTCGCCGCGTGTGAACAGGGCGGAACCGTGGGTCCTCGGCAGGATGCCGGTTTCGGATACGATCGGGCGCACCGTTGTCAGGTCACGGCCGTCGATGCGCTTGCCGGTCTTGACGATATCGCCGCGCACGACTTCCGCTTCCAGCTTTTTCAGGCAGGAACCGAGGTTCGCGTCTTCCAGTTGCTCTTCGGTCAGGCTTGCCTTGATCAGTTCGCGGGCTGCGGAGATCGCGGCGGTGCGTTCCTGTTTGTCGGTGTTGCCAAAGGCTTCGCGAACAGCTTTTTCGCCGACCTTCTTAACGACTTCGTACAGATGCGAATAGTCGGGCGCCTGAAAGTCGTACGGTTCCTTTGCAGCATCCTCGGCCAGATCGATGATCAGATCGATCACCGGCTGGATTTGAGCGTGCGCGAAGTTGATCGCGCCCAGCATTTCGGCTTCGGACAGCTCGTAGGCTTCGGACTCGACCATCATGACGGCTTCTTTGGTGCCGGCGACGACGAGGTCGAGACGCTGCTCTGGCTTGTTGCGCAGATCGTGCATGTCTTCGCAGGTCGGGTTCAGGACGTACTCGCCGCCCTCGAAACCGACGCGGCAGGCGCCGATGGGTCCGCGGAACGGTGCGCCCGAGAGGGTCAGCGCCGCAGAGGCCGCGATCATCGCAACCATGTCCGGATCGTTGACCAGATCGTGCGACAGGACAGTCAGGGTGACTTGGGTTTCATGTTTGAAACCGGGGATGAACAGCGGGCGGATCGGGCGGTCGATCAGGCGCGCGGTCAGGGTTTCTTTTTCGGTCGGACGCGCTTCGCGTTTGAAAAAGCCGCCCGGGATTTTACCCGCGGCGTAGTATTTTTCCTGGTAATTCACGGTCAGCGGGAAGAAATCCAGGCCTTCCTTGGTTTTCTTTTCGAAACACACGGCGGCCAGAACGGTGGTCTCGCCCAGCGTTGCGATCACGGTTGCGTCGGCTTGACGCGCAATCTTGCCGGTTTCCAGAGTCAGCGTTTCTTCGCCCCACTGGATCGACTTTTTAACTTCTTTGAACATGTTTTTTCCTAAACGTGTCGAACGGCGCCCGTTGGCTGCTGTTCGGGCTCTGGTTTCATCATCATCCGACCACTTGGCGCGAGCC
>JBFFQS010000097.1:0-8375 GCA_041573315.1 Amylibacter sp.
CTTGTCCTTATAAGCCTTGTCGGAAAACCCCGCGCCCTGACCCGCGCCAGACTCGATGAAACACTCATGCCCAAGCTTCTGCAACAAAACCGCGCTGTCAGGCGTCATACCAACACGCCGCTCGCCGTCAAAAATCTCTTTCGGTGATCCGATGCGCATGACAATCCTCCTTGTTCAAGCGTCGCCCAGGCCGGGAGGATCCCGATGAGCGTATTTATACAATCGCATTGTGCAGTAGCATCGCAACACCAAATAGTGAAGGCCCGCACAATGTTTAAAACCTTTAAACCGACATTTTCCATCGGTTTTGGATTAATCCAACACTCAGCGGTGGTTAGCCCAGCCAGTCCCCGCTGGTATTGGTCAGAAAATGTGCCCAATCCTTGGAGTTTTCACCGGCGCAGCCCTCTGAAATCTTGATAAAAAAAGGCGCAGCCACCCGGCTGCGCCTAAATCTGCCTTGCAACGGTCGTCAGACCTAAAGCTGTTCCATGATCTCGTCGGATATCTCGAAATTCGCGGTGACCGTCTGGACGTCGTCGTCATCCTCCAGCGCGTTGATGAGGTTCATCAGCTTCTGCGCGCCCTCGAGGTTCAGTTCGGTCGTCGTGGTCGGCTTCCAGATCAGCTTGGTGGTCTCGGACTCGCCCAATTCCGCTTCAAGCGCTGTCGACACCGCGTGCAGATCGGTCGCATCGCAATAGATGTCATGACCTTCCTCAGAGCTTTCCACATCCTCGGCACCAGCCTCGATCGCGGCCATCAGAACCGTATCGGCGTCGCCTGCCGACGCGGGGTAAGACACCAGACCCTTGCGTTCGAACATAAAGGACACGGCACCGGTTTCCGCCAGATTGCCGCCGGACTTGGTGAACAGGGACCGGACCGAAGATGCCGTGCGATTGCGGTTGTCGGTCATGGCTTCGACGATAACTGCGATGCCTTCGGGGCCGTAGCCTTCGTAGCGGACCTCTTCGTAGTTCTCTTCATCGCCGCCGGTTGCCTTGCTGATCGCTCGGTCGATAACGTCCTTGGGCACCGAGTTCGACTTTGCCTCTTTAACGGCCAGCCGCAACCGCGGGTTCTTATCGGGGTCGGGATCGCCCATCTTGGCCGCAACGGTGATTTCTTTGGACAGCTTCGAAAACAGCTTGGACCGCTGTGCGTCCTGCCGCCCTTTGCGGTGCTGGATATTTGCCCATTTGGAATGGCCTGCCATGGCGCCTTTACTCCTGCAATTCGGATTTCAGCCGCTATATAGGCGAGCGCACCGGCCAAGTTCAAGCGTTGAAACCCCGCCTGCGCAATTCCCGGCCGGGAAGCCGCCGGTTTTAGTGAGCGACGACTAAAGCGGCCAGAAATACGGGATCAGCAGGCTCGCAAGAATGCCGATCGACAGATTCAGTGGAATGCCTATTTTCATGAAGTCGGTGAAAGAGTAGCCGCCCGGACCGTAGACCAGCGTATTGGTCTGATAGCCGATCGGCGTCGCGAAACTGGCCGAGGCCGCGACCATGACGGCGACGACCAAGGGGCGCGGATCGACACCCAAGGCCGAGCCGAGCGCAATTGCAATGGGGGTCACGACAACGGCAACCGCATTGTTCGAGACCAGTTCCGTCAGGACAGACGTCATCAGAAAAATCGCCCAGATGACGAAGAACGGCGGCAGGCTTTGCAGGTGCGGCGCCACCGCCTGGGCAATCAGCGCAACGGCGCCCGAGTGTTCCAGTCCGGCACCAATGGCGAGCATCGAAAATATCAGGACCAGCAACCGGCCGTCGACCGAGGAAAAAGCCTCTTCAGCGTCTATGCAGCGGGTTATCAGGACAACCGCGACGGCGACGGCAGCCAGACCGAAAATTGGCGCGACACCAAGGGCCGCCAGAATGACCACCAGCACCAGCGAGGCCAGAACCAGCGGCGCGTGACGCCGGCGGTACGGGCGTTCGGCGGGTTCCGACAATTCGACCAGACCCAGCTCCTGCGACATGCGGTGGATGTCTTCGCCTGCGCCTTCCAGCAGCAGCGTGTCGCCGACCTTGATGCGGATGCTGTCGAGTTGCGAGCCGATATTCTGGTTGTGACGGTGAACCGCCAGCGGATAGACACCGAAACGGCGGCGCAAACGCAGTTGTTCGAGCGTGCGCCCGACCATAAGACACTCCGGCGAAATGAGGGCTTCGACGGTCGTCGTCTCGCGCTCCGACACTTTGTCGGCCAACCGGACATCCTTGCTGGTCCGCAGCCCCAGCAACTCGCCGACGCCGGTCCGCAGGACTATGCGATCCCCCGCTGCCAGTTCGATTTCGGGGAATTGCCGGCGCAGCGACAGGTCTCCGCGGACGACATCGATGACGCGGACGCCCTGACGCTTGAACAGGTCAACATCGAAGGGCTTCTGACCGATCAGACTGCTGTCGCTGGGCAGGATCACCTCGGTAAAGAATTTCTTTGAAGACCGCTGCCCCAGCATATCGGCCATACTGTCACGATGGGGCAGCAGGCGGTTGCCGAACAGACGCAGGTACAGCCCGCCGAAAGCCACCAGAAAGATCGCCAGCGGCGTGATTTCGAACATGGTGAAAGGCTTCAGCCCCTCGGCCCGCGCCACGCCGTCCACCAGCAGGTTGGTCGAGGTCCCGATCAGCGTGCACATGCCGCCAAGGATCGCAAGATAAGACAACGGGATCAGGAACTTGGACCCTGCTGTCTTGAACAGCCGCGCCATTTGCAGGGCGATCGGGATCATGATGACGACAACCGGCGTGTTGTTCATGAAGGCGGAGGACAGGACAATGAAAACCGCCAAGGCCGCCAGAACGGTCTTGGGCCGCCTGGTTCCATGCATCGTCACATATTGCGCGACGGTGGTTAGCGCACCGGTGCGCACTAGTGCGCCAGACAGGATAAACATGGCGGCGATGGTCCAAGGTGCGGGGTTCGAAAACACGTCCAGAGCCTTTTCATAAGGCAAAACGCCGGAAAACAGCAGGAAAGCCGCGCCGGCCAGAGCCACCACCTCGGTCGGATAGGTCTCTCGCACGAACAGCACGAACATCGTGATCACCGTCAGGATCGACAGTGCCGCGAACCATGCTTCCGGAATCAGTCCCTGCAGCATCGCAATTCCTCTCTGGCGCTAACCTTGACGTATGTTTCCGGCAGGCTCAAGAAGTTCCTCGAATGGGTCGCTTTCCGCCTTGCAGATACCTGTTATTCAGGCCCGGACTGTTGCAAGCGCCCGCCGACCCGCACTGCGGAAACAGAGACGGCAC
Organism: Amylibacter sp.; assembly: GCA_041573315.1. Lineage (GTDB taxonomy): Bacteria > Pseudomonadota > Alphaproteobacteria > Rhodobacterales > Rhodobacteraceae > Amylibacter. Next base: position 3,279 of record JBFFQS010000097.1, read on the forward strand.
GACCTTGCCCGTCGGTCTCGACAAAGACACCGGACAGGGTGGCCTCTCCCTCCGCAGGCTGAAAGCGTGCCTTGGCCATGCCGGTTACGAAACGGTTCAGCGGTTCGTCCTTCTGCATGCCGATGACGCTGTTATAGTCTCCGCACATCCCCGCGTCCGACTGAAAAGCGGTGCCCTTGGGCAGGATTTGCGTATCGGAGGTCGGCACATGCGTGTGGGTGCCGACGACCAGCGAAGCCCGCCCGTCAAGCCAGTGGCCCATACCCATTTTCTCAGATGTCGCCTCGGCATGGAAATCCACGATCACCGCATCGGCCAGACCGCCCAGCGGCGCAGACCTTAGCGCCGCATCCAGCGCCGAAAACGGATCGTCGAACGGCCGCTTCATGAAAACCTGCCCGAGCGCCTGCGCCACGAAGACCTTTTTGCCGGTTTGGGTATTGAACAGCCGCGCGCCCTTGCCCGGAACCGCCTTGGCATAGTTCAGGGGCCGGATCACGCGCGGCTCCCGCTCGACGAAACCAAGCATGTCCTTCTGGTCGAAAGCATGGTCGCCCAGCGTGATGCAATCGGCCCCAGCCTCCAGCAGTTTATGAGCATGCGCGCCGGACAGACCGACGCCGGAGGTCGCGTTTTCGCCGTTTACCACGACGAAATCCAGCCGCCAGTCGTCCCGCAGCTTCATCAGGTTTTCGGATACCGCGCGACGTCCCGCGCGTCCGACTACATCACCCAGAAATAATAATCTCATCGGCCACCGATATCCGGCTATTGCCGGGCGAACAAGTCATACCGGTCCTAGCTGTCAAAAAAATGGATTTCCTTTTCGGTCACCAGCGCATTCAGCCGTTGATCCGTGGACTCGCGCGGCACCCGGGGCACTTCCTGCGCGGAATAGGCAAAACCGACGGCGACAGTCGGGCGTTTGGCGCGCAGCAGTTCAAGCGTCCGGTCGTAAAATCCACCGCCATAGCCAAGACGGTATCCCTTGCGGTCCCATGCCAGCAGAGGCGTGATCAGCAGGTCCGGCTCCAAGACTTCGGTCCCGACTGGTATCTGAGCGCCGAACGCGCCTTCGACCAATTCGCAGTCCGGCATCCATTCGCGAAATTCCAGCGGCTTGTCCTTGCCCAAAACAACCGGAACGCAAATCCGCTTTTGCTGCCCGTTCATGATGGTCATGGTCGCCAGCGGGTTGATCTCTGTCCGCATTGGCATATAGCCGGAGATGACCTCGGCCTCGCTGTGCAAAGCCAGATATCCCAGCAGCCAGGCGTTCGCGGCCTCATCCAATCCCCGCCCAAAAGCAGCCTTGCGGCGGGCATAAGCTGCCGTTCGTGCCTTGACTTTCTGCTCAACGAGATTCTTCATGTTGCTTTGATAGGCGTATTAGGGACCGGTGTCAGGTGGAAAACCGGCAATCTATTTACAAATAAACTTAAAAACGGCGGGCCCGCAAACGCCGAAGCGTCGCAACGGTAGAGGATGTTTATTCCCAAGAGCCTAGTTATACTAGGTGGGCACCGGGTGAGATAGGCCACGGCCAGTCACAGAGCCAGTTCCCTCAAGGAAAATTATCGGCCACTGGAATAGGTCCCCATACCAGAAGGGCAGCACCCGCCTCCCTCTCAAATAGGGCTCATTCGGGCGCAAAGCAAGGGAAAGACCGGAACGAGTTAATTCTAATTAAATCTTATTTAAGTGTTAACTGCCAGACAGGTCGCGCCGCCACCCGCCGGAGCCGCCTGCAATGAAGATCGATAAAATCGCCGCAAAGGAACGCCTTAGTCCGGAGAGGGCCAGGGTCGCCGCGAAAAAACGTGTCGTGGTTTTCGCGGATTTCCTGCCAGCAGAAACCGATATCAGCCTTGCCGCGTCCGATCTGATCGTGGCGGCACAGGCTTCCGGCATGGAAATTACCTCGGCGACGCTTTGCAGCGAGTCGTTCGCGCGAGCATCGCTCTGCTGCCGAACTCCGATGTATTTCCGAAGGGCAAAAGAAAGTATAGCGCAGATGAAACTGCGCGACGCCGCCCATGTGGTCGTCCTGACCGACAGCTTCATGCGGGCGGAAGTCCAATCAACGACCCTTTTCAGACGGATCAAAGAGCGGCGCAGAATCCTCCTGCTGCTGGCCGAGGTCCTTCGCGTTCGGCCAGACGCAACACTGTTGGCGTCGGGGGGCCTGGCGCTCGGTTATACCGCGGCTGCGCGGATGCTTTCCGGCTTTGGAGACCGCTGCCGCACACGGCCCGTTTCAGACCTGCTGGACGGATCTCTGGCTCATGAAATCGGACTTTTACTGCCGGTGCCGGACTCGCCAAGCCGCCAGCGGATACTGGAGCGACACTGCGGCAGGTTCCCTGGTTTCCAGCGGTTGACCGTTCAGGCCATGCTAAAAGCAGCATACGGTTACGGGCACGAGCAGGACCTGCGCTTCCTTATGAAAACAGCATCCAGCGCCACTTTGAAAAGCCACCCGACCATCCGATGGCTGCGTTCCGCCCCGGCGAACGCGCCCGAGGTCCATGAATGCCCGGAGCCACACAGGTTGCTGGAAACGGCACTGGAACCGGCACCACAGGCGGACCGGTTCAACTTGCCGGTCACGCGCTACATGATGCATTTGCACATGGTCCTGCAGTTGGAGCGGGAGTTTCCTCTGGCCACCAGATCGCAGGCGCAAACCTATCTTGACTGGTACCGGAAGCGCTGTTTCGAGCGGGTTCCGGCGCGATGGGTGCCCTGCCCTCCTGCAACCGGCAAAAGAGCAGAGGGCGCTCTTGGAGGGCCCCGCACCAGAGCCGGGAGGGTCGAAAGGATCTTGCTGGACCTGCTGGATTCCAGACTTCCGCAAGAGCAAAAGGACACAGAAATGATGTCTTACCTGGCAGGCAATTCCGCAGGAGACTCACCGCCGAGGCTGGCCTTACTGCTGGCGACCCTCTGTCAGATTCCGGTCCGGTCGCGGAATCACACGCCGGTCTGGAAGTCGGACGACCTCCGAAAATGGTACGAGGACACAGCCTGCCGCCTGATACCGGCCTGCCGCAGCTTCGCCAAGATACCGAACGGGACGGCCGGACCTGAAAAAACCCTTACGATCTACGGGATGGCCAGCAGCAAGACCGGGCTTGGCGTCAATACCGCGATGGCTCGTGCGATGGCCGAAGAAATTGGCCTGCCGTTCGCGGTTCGTGACGTGGACGGATCCCAACAGGCGCTGCATTCGCAACCTGCTACAGGTTCGCGCACGCGGTTGAAACGCAATATCGCGCTACACCACGTCAACGCCGACCGGATACCGCTGCAAATCATGTCGCCTGAACTGGCTCAGCGCAACGACGTCTGTCATATCGGCTTCCTGCTCTGGGAACTCGACCGGATACCGCAGGCCCACAGGTTAGGTATCAGTATGCTTGACGAGATCTGGGCGCCCAGCCGTTTCGTGGCAGACCTCTATGCCAGCCAGACCTCGAAGCCGGTGCATCTGGTCAAGAAGGGGCTGATCGACCTGCGGGCGCTGCAGAGACTTTCCACCGTACACTCCGGCGATCCGAAGCGGTTTACAGCCATGATCTGTTTTGACTTCCATTCGTCGGTCGAACGAAAAAACCCGTTGGCAGCAGTGCGCGCTTTCCGGATCGCCTTTCCGCAGCACAGCCACGGTGACTGCCGGCTGATTGTCAAGACAACGCCGACCAGTCGCGGCCACTGGGGCGATCCGGCAGACCAGATGGGTCAGATCAGAAAGCTGGCGGCACAGGACCGCCGTATCGAGATCGTCGAAGGCTTCGTCAGCCAGCCTGAACTGTGGCGAATGATGAATGCGGCCACCTGCATTGTCAGCACGCATCGCGCCGAGGGGTTCGGATATATTCCGGCCTATGCCCTGGCTCTGGCAAAACCTCTGGTGACGACGGATTACGGCGGGCCACAGGATTTCTGCACGCACCAGACAAGCTTTCCGGTCGCCGCGGACGTTGTAGAAGCTCCCAAAGGTCATGTGCTCTATTCACCCGAGGGGGCGAGATGGGCCGATGTCTCTCCCGATGCCGTCGCGGCCTCGCTTCGGCTGGTTTATGACGATCCGGTTCTGGCAGCGGCGCGCGCGCAAAACGGTCAACGACTGTTGGCGCGGGATTACTCCATGGCTTCATACACGGCGCGCTGCCGGCAGCGTCTGCAGCAGATCGGCGCCCTGTGACCGCAGGCTCTTGACCGCAGCCTGCCCAAGCGGCCAAATACAGCATGGAACCAGCTCTTCAACCCGGACAACTTCTCGCACGCGGTTGCGCGCGGGCGCTGCGACAACTGGATTTTACCTGTCTGGAGGAATTCGTCCCCGCACCCGGACTGCGCGTCGATCTGATGGCGATCGGACCTAAAGGCGAGATTTGGATCGTCGAGTGCAAGTCAAGCCGCGCCGACTTCCTGTCAGACAGCAAGTGGCAGGGATACCTCGAGTGGTGCGACAAGTATTTCTGGGCCGTGGACGCGGGTTTTCCGACCGACCTGCTGCCGCCCGAAACGGGCCTGATCATCGCGGACAGTTACAGCGGAGAGGTGATCCGGGATGCGCCGGAGGACAGGCTGCCCCCTGCCCGCCGAAAAAAGGTCATGCTGAAATTCGCGCGCAACTGCGCCGATCGTCTGAGAAGTTACGTTGACCCCAGCGTGACGAACCGGTTCGACTAGGCCCTCGGCCAACCGACGGCCGGCCTAGTCTTTTGCCAGTGCCCGCGCCCGCGCTGCGGCGGCCTTCAGTTCCTCGGCGATTTCCTCGGCCTCTTCCGGCTCGAAATCCAGAGGAAGCTCAATGCCTTCCGCCTCGATGTACAGTCTGACCATACCGAGCGTGGTCGGCCCGATCTGTAGATTGGCGGCAATGTCGCTGGCTTTGTTGATACCCATGTGCGTCTCCTGCTTCGCAGGTTCGCTATCAAGAGTTTTGACGCAAATCAAGGCGTGATCGGTCTTGCAATCATGTCCGGCTGGCGCTAAGTGGATGCCCAGTGCCGACGTAGCTCAGTAGGTTAGAGTACTAGATTGTGGATCTAGGGGTCCCCCGTTCGAGCCGGGGCGTCGGTACCACTC
>JBFFQS010000098.1:0-8365 GCA_041573315.1 Amylibacter sp.
AAAAATTTAAAGCTTCAAAGCCCCAGCAAGATGGTGAAGATGGCGGAGCGCCAACGCTTGTGTGGCTGACCAGTCCAAACTCGCTCCGCTGTCGCGCATTCGGCAAAACTTCGCAGTCCCGTACTGCCGCCACGGCATTGTGATTTTCAGCCTTGAGATTGATGACGCTCTGGCTTAACAATCTTAAAAAATGGAGGTTGCCATGACCAGAACACTGACCCGAGCACTCTTAGTAATCGCACTGACCGCCCTCGCCGCCTGCAATACGGTTGAAGGCATCGGTCAGGACCTCGGCAAGGCCGGCAATGCTATCGCGGATGCTGCGAACTAAGGACGCCGGATTCCAGGCATCCGTCTGACGCCTTCGTCAGTCATCCATCTTCAGCGCGGAAATAAACGCCTGCTGGGGAATTTCCACCTTGCCGAACTGGCGCATCTGCTGCTTGCCCGCCTTCTGCTTGTCCAGCAGCTTGCGTTTACGCGAGACATCGCCGCCGTAGCATTTCGCGGTCACATCCTTGCGCAGCGCCGACAGGGTCTCGCGCGCGATTATGCGCCCCCCGATAGCTGCCTGTATCGGAATTTTGAACATATGCTGGGGGATCAGTTCCTTGAGCTTTTCCACCATCTGGCGGCCCCGGCTCTCGGCTCGGTCGCGGTGCACCATGGTTGACAAGGCATCGACCGGCTCGTCGTTGACCAGAATCTGCATCTTGACCAGAAAATCCTCGCGATACCCGTACATCTGATAGTCGAACGACGCATAGCCCTTGGTCACGGATTTCAGCCGGTCGTAGAAATCGAACACGACCTCGTTAAGCGGCAGGTCATAGACGACCATGGCCCGCGATCCGGCATAGGTCAGGTCCAGCTGGATGCCGCGCCGGTCCTGACACAGCTTCAGAACGTCGCCAAGGTATTCATCAGGCACAAGGATCGTTGCCTTGATCCGCGGCTCCTCGATGTGATCGACGAACGTCAGGTCGGGCATGTCGGCCGGGTTGTGCAGTTCCCTGACCTCGCCGTCGCGCATGTGGATGTGATAGACCACGCTGGGCGCGGTCGTGATCAAGTCGATCCCGTATTCCCGTTCCAGCCGGTCACGGATGACCTCCATGTGCAGGAGACCCAGAAAACCACAGCGAAAACCGAAACCCAGCGCCGCCGAGGTTTCCATCTCGGTCGAGAAACTGGCGTCATTCAGCGACAGTTTGCTGATCGCATCGCGCAGGTCTTCAAACTCTGCGTTGTCCACCGGGAACAGACCGCAGAACACCACTGGTTGCGACGGCTTGAACCCCGGCAAGGCCTTGTCGCAGCCCTTCTTCTCATGCGTGATGGTATCGCCCACCGCCGTATCGGCGACCTGCTTTATCGAGGCCGTCAGAAAACCGATCTCGCCGGGGCCAAGCTCATCCACGTTTGTCATCTTGGGCCGGAAAACCCCGATCCGGTCCACCTGATAGACGGCGTTGGTCGCCATCATGCGGATGCGCTCGCCCTTTTTCAGAACGCCGTCCTTGACCCGGATCAGCACGACGACACCAAGGTATGCGTCGTACCAGCTGTCCACCAGCATCGCCTTTAACGGCGCGTCCCGGTCGCCCTGCGGCGCTGGCAGTCGGGTTACGATGGCCTCCAGCACGTCCGGAATACCGACACCGGTCTTGGCGCTGACCATGATCGCGCCCGATGCGTCGATGCCGATCACGTCCTCTATCTGTTCGCAGACCTTTTCGGGTTCGGACGCAGGCAAATCGATCTTGTTCAGCACCGGGACAATCTCGTGGTCCGCATCGATCGCCTGATAGACGTTGGCCAGCGTCTGGGCCTCGACACCCTGCGTACTGTCAACCACCAGCAGAGAGCCCTCTACGGCGCGCATGGAACGGCTGACCTCATAGGCGAAGTCGACGTGCCCCGGCGTGTCGATCAGGTTCAGGACATAGGTCTCTCCGTCCTTGGCCTTGTAATCGATCCGCACCGAGTTCGCCTTGATCGTAATGCCGCGCTCGCGCTCGATATCCATGCTGTCGAGCATCTGCTCTTTCATGTCGCGGTCGGCCACGGTTCCGGTGGACTGGATCAGACGATCCGCCAGCGTGGACTTGCCGTGGTCAATATGGGCTACGATCGAAAAATTTCGAATTTTGGATATGTCAGTCATGACTGCGATATGCGGTGGATTTTAGGTCTGGTCAAGTGAAAGCAGTGGTCGGGCCAAGAGGTTTCGACGCAATTCGGGTGAAGCGCAGAAACGCAATGATCCGCCGAATCTTGCCAGCGATTCGGCAATCTGGCATACTGACGGCAAAACAGGCGCAAAAGGCGCAGAGCAGACATGGGGCACAGGCATGAAAACGGCAGTCGTATTTTCATTCAGTATATTTTTGGCAGGCGCGGTCCATGCAAGCGGACCGATTGAGAACGCTTGCCTTTCTTCGGAACGCAGCGCATCGCGCAGCACTTGCAGTTGCATTCAGCAGGTCGCGAACCACAAGCTGAACAGGTCCGACCAAAAATTGGCGGCGAAATTTTTCAAGGATCCGCATCTGGCTCAGGAAACCCGCCAGTCCAGCAATCGGTCCAAGGAAAAATTCTGGCTGCGCTACAAGGAGTGGGGCCAGACTGCGGCCCGGTCCTGTTCAGGCTGATTTTAGCACCCTGACAAGCCCCACGCTGGCTTCTTCGAGCAGATCGAGAACTCGGTCGAAGCCGTCGTTATAATACGGGTCAGGAACTTCACGTTCCGGCAAATGCGCGGCGTAGTCCAGAAACAACCTGATCTCCGCATCTGCGTCCGCCGGGCAAGCGGCCTGAAGTTTTGCAAGATTCGAGTTGTCCATCGCCAGGATCAGGTCGAACCGATTGAAATCCTCTGGCGCGATTTGCCGCCCGCGCAGACCGGACAGGTCATAGCCGCGCTTGTCCGCAGCGGTTTGCGCCCGCCCGTCCGGCGGCGAGCCGATGTGCCAGCCGCTGGTTCCCGCGCCGTCCACCAAGACTTCCAGGCCGGCTTCTGCCGCCATATTTCGAAAGACAGCTTCTGCAGTCGGTGAGCGGCATATGTTCCCAAGACAGACAAACAGAACCCTTTTCGTCAAATCCGTTTCTCCGCTGATTTTCTGGCAAGATACAGACGCTTGAGCCAGCGCAGTTCCAACCCGAACCGGAAAAGTGCACTGGCAAACCACAGTAGGATCACAACAACGGCAATTTGGATTGGGGACAGGTTCCAGTTCTCGAAAAAAATCGCTGCGGCGACAAATAGCAGCCCAGCGATCGCATGAAACGCCAACTGTCTTGCCTGAGACTGGCCCCAGACATCGAAACGCGCATCCGGCCGTTCCTCCTCCGGGAAGTCCCAACGCCGCAATCTGGCAGAGACATACAAATCTCCGACCGTGATTTCCTTGCGTGCTGACAGGCACTCGTCCATGTAAGCGCGAAACCGGTCGCTCAGCAGCCCGAGCACCCATGTCAGTTCAGAATACATCACCTTTGGCGGTTCGTCGTCGAAATAGCAGAAACTTTCCATACCGGTCATGTCGACCTTGAAGCGGGATGCGAAGCTGCCCAGCAGCCGATGTCCGTCGTCCCCATCTATACCTAGATCGGTAAACAGGCGCGTTTCAAGGGTAAGGCTTCCCTTGTCCGCACCGAAGCGGAAAGGGTCGACAAGCTCGAAGATTTCTTGCTCGGCGACTGCGTAGACCATTGGCTGAGACTAGCAAGCGCCGCGGCAGTGCGCAATTAAGCTGTTATACTATTGGCCGTGGTGCATTGCGCCAGCCGGCATGACCAAGAACGGTACTGTGAAGCTGCCGGCATTCTAGAAAGTAAGGGTCAGGTTCACGGTCTCTCCGATCACAGGAACGGACTTGAGGCCCATAATCATGATGTGGTCCCCGCCGCGAACCAGTTCATGGCTGCCGCCTGCAGCGACTTCAAAACCGCCCTCAACCTCGCGCATTTTCGCGACACTGTCTTCCATGAGATGCGTATGCAGCTGCACGGTATTGGCAAAATCTGCCTCGGCTGCAACCAAACGGTCATCGCTGTCCGAAGAATTGCCGATCACCATGAAACCTGCCGCCGATTTCGCTGCCGGCCCCGCGACCAGCACCATCGGGTGCTCTATCGTCAGTCCGTTGGCCAGAGCTACCACCAGGTGTTCCATGTGATCGTGGCCTTGGGCCGCCTGCCCTTGCTGATCGGCGGAGGAATGCGATTTATCATGCGCTTGCCCCGAAAACGGAAGGAAAGACAGCATCAGAACGGCAAAAGCGCATGAGATGGAAAGAGTTTTCATATTGTTCTTGCAGGTCAGCACCAAGGATACTTTCATTGTTACAAACAGACGCGGCCCCGAAGCATCGCCTCGGGGCCACAAAACTTCAGATCACTGCGCTTAGGCTGCTTGTTGCGCCTTTGCGATGTTGCGCTTGACCTTGAGAGCGCGCGCAGACAGATCGGCGTCTTTCGCCTTGGCAAAGAACGCGTCCAGACCACCCCGGTGATCGACAGAGCGCAGCGCCGCTGCGGAAATACGAAATTTGAAGGACTGGCCCAGCGTTTCGCTGATCAGCGTCACATCGTTCAGGTTCGGCAGAAACCGGCGTTTCGTGCGGTTATTCGCGTGGCTGACATTGTTGCCAGATTGCGGTGCTTTACCAGTCAGTTCACAAACACGGGACATGATATGTTCCTCGGATACGCTCAAACGGGCCAATGCCCATCAGCAATTGAATTTCGAGCCGTCTCTTTAGGCCCGATAACAATGGTCGTCAAGGGATTCTAGGGCGGAATTTTGCCAATATTCCTTATCGCATACCGGAATGCCATGTGTTTCAGCCCTGACAGGTTTCGTGAAAGGCTTGCACTTATCAAACAGAATGGCCCAAACTATGTTCAAAAGGCCGGAACAAACGGAGAGCAGGTAAATGAAGTTACGAGTTTTGGCCGTTGCGGCCGCTCTTTTGGCACCTGTCTCCGGTGCCAGCGCAGAGAATGAGAGCCTGACTTACGCCGTCTATGTCTATGGCTTCAAATTAGGTGTTTTGCGCGTGGAACTGGCGCAAACGGACGCCAGATATGCGGCCGCCGGAAGGGTGACGACAACCGGCCTGCTGGCAAAGATCGCCAAATTCGATTTTGACGGCACGGTGAAAGGCTACCGGAAAAACTCGGAATATTGGCCGGAATAGTATTCCGCGACGATCCTCAATAAATCGAGCGAGTCGACTGTGCGGATGACCTATCAGAACCGCATCCCTAAAGTTGTGGAGTACGCGCCTGAACGCGCTGCGAAGGAAACCGACGTGGACCCCGCCAAGCAGCAAGGCGCGGTAGACCTGATTTCAAGCGCCTACATGATACTGCGCGATGTTCCGCGCGAACAGCTGTGCGACAAGTCGGTCCAGATGTTCGATGGCCGCCGCCGGTCGGAGATCCGGGAACAAAAACCGGAAATAAGCGGCGAAAAGGCCCGATGCCGTGGCTTTTATCAGCGCCTTGCCGGGTTTTCGGTAAGCGAGATGGCCGAGAAGACCACCTTTCCTTTCATGCTTTTTTATGAAATGCAGAAGGACGGAAACTACCGGCTGATGAGCATCGAAACGGACTCCGTTGTCGGATCGGCCAAGATGGTACGAAGGGACTGACGCTTGGCCGGACGCCTACCTATAGAAGAGGTTCTCGCGGACCTGTTGCAGGCTGTCAGGACAAGTAATCAGGCCGTACTGCAGGCGCCGCCGGGCGCGGGCAAAACGACCGGTGTTCCAAAATACCTGCTCGACCAAGACGCATTCACCGGTCGTATCCTGATGTTGGAGCCGCGCCGTCTTGCCACTCGCGCCGCCGCCGAACGGATCGCCGAGCTGTGTGGCGGTTCGGTGGGACAGATCGTCGGCTATCGCATGCGCGACGACACGAAAACCTCCGACACATGCCGGATCGAGGTGATCACGGAGGGCATCCTGACGCGCATGATACAGTCAGACCCTGAACTGACCGGCGTCTCCTGCGTGATTTTCGACGAGTTCCACGAACGCTCTCTGCAGGGCGACCTCGGGCTGGCCCTGTGTCTGGAAATTCGCGCCGCGCTGCGCCCCGACCTCTGCCTGATCGTCATGTCAGCGACGCTGGATGCGGAACCTGTGGCGGAACTGATGGGCAGCGCGCCGGTTATCACCTCGGAAGGCAAAAGCTACCCTGTCGAGGAACGCTTTCTCTCGCGGCCATGGACGCGCCCGGGCCAGCGCGGTCCGCGATTTGAAGAAGCCGCCGCCAAGCTGGTTGCTCAAGCCGTTACCGACACTGAGGGCGGCGTGCTGGTCTTTCTGCCCGGCGAAGGCGAAATTCGGCAGGTCGAAGCCCGACTTGGCCGCAGCCTTGGTCCAGACGTGTCTGTCCGGCCCCTTTATGGAGCCCTTCCGTTCGCCAAACAAAGGGCCGCGATCGCACCGGTGAAGGAAGGCCGCAAAGTCGTTCTGGCGACGTCGATTGCCGAAACTTCGCTGACCATCGAGGATATCCGCGTCGTGGTCGATTGCGGCCGCGCGCGTCGCCCCGTGTTCGATGCAAGCACCGGCATGTCGCGGCTGGTGACCGAACGTGTCACACAGGCCGAGGCGAAGCAGCGGGCAGGCCGCGCCGGACGGGTGGCCGAGGGCGTCTGTTACAAGATGTGGACCAAGGGCGAGAACGGCGGTCTTGCGGCCTTCGCCCCGCCCGAAATTCTGGCGACGGATTTGACCGGTCTGGTTCTGGAACTGGCGCTCTGGGGCGCGACGGACCCCTCCGCAATGCCTTTCCTGACCCAGCCGCGCGTTGCTGATTTTGATGCCGCCAAGGCGCTGCTGGTTCAGATGGGGGCGCTGACGGACGACGGCCGGATCACGGCAGAAGGCCGGGCGATAGCACGCATGCCGGTCTCTGCCCGGCTGGCCCACATGGTGCTGCACGCCGGGCCTGACGGCCCGACGATGGCGGCCCTGCTGGAAAACCGCGATGTCCTGATGCGCGACGGCGGCCCCCGGCCCGCAGACCTGACGTTGCGCTGGCATGCAGTTCGGGACGCCGACCGGTTCGAACGGGAACATCCGCTCAAAGTCAACCGCGCCGCCGCCAAACGGATTAAATCCGATGCCAGACGCCTGAAACCGGGCGGTGAGCGCCGCCTGTCTGTTGGCGCTATGGCCGCTCTGGCCTATCCCGACCGGATCGGGCTGCGCCGCGACGGCGACGAACCGCGTTATCTGCTGTCGGGCGGCACCGGTGCCGTCGTGCCACTGGGCGATGCGCTGGGAACGCAGCGCCTGATCGTGGCGACGGACCTTGATGGCGCGCGCAACGACGCCCGTGTGCGGATCGGAGCAGGCGTTTCCGAAGCGGAACTGCGAGAATTGTTCGCGGACGAAATATATGAAGAGCAGATCTGCGAGTGGTCGCGGCGGGATCGCGCCGTGCGGGCGCGCATCCAGACCCGCTTGGGCGCGCTGGCCCTCGACGACCGGCCGTGGCCTGACTGTCCGCCGGACAAGATCGCTGCGGCGATGCTGGACGGGCTGCGCAGCCTCGATCACGATGCCCTGCCCTGGACCAAGGCAAACAAGCTGCTGCAAGCGCGGGTCGAATGGCTGCGCTCGCGCGGCACCGACCTGCCGGATTGTTCCCCCCAAGCCCTGCTGGACCGCGCCGAGGACTGGTTGCTGCCCTACCTCGGTAAGATCAAGACCCTCGCCGATTTGAAAAAGCTGGACATGAACGCTCTGGCGCAGACATGGCTGACATGGGACCAGATGCAGACACTGGACAGGCTGGCACCCGCGAAGTTCACGGCGCCGACAGGAACCGTTCTGCCTATCGACTATTCCGGCGGGACGCCATCCGTGTCGGTCAGGTTGCAGGAGATGTTCGGGATCACGCTGCACCCGACCGTCGGGCCGGACAACACGCCCCTGCAATTCGAACTGCTGTCACCGGCGCAACGCCCGTTGCAAACCACATCCGATTTGCCCGGTTTCTGGGCGACGTCCTACATTGACGTGCGAAAAGACATGCGTGGCCGCTATCCGAAACATGTCTGGCCCGAGGATCCGACGACCGAACCGCCGACCCGCCGCGCCAAACCACGCAGTTGAAACTGAAACGCCCCCGCATAGCAGAGGCGTTCCAGAGAATTGGAATTTCAGAAGCGTAGTTAAGCGGCTTCGCTGGCCCGTGCGGCCTGGCGTTCGCTTTCTTCGCGGCTCAGCGCCACGGACGTGCGGATACCCTTGCTGACAAACTCCATCATGCCGCCGACGCAGCGTTCCGTCGGCTCGATGCCGGCACACATAAGCACCTCACGGCCATCACGGGA
>JBFFQS010000099.1:0-8322 GCA_041573315.1 Amylibacter sp.
CAGAAAAACGGAGCACATTCAATAGTGGAAAGCCAGCTCTGGTGGATAGTGGACGAATGTCCGCTCAGAGCCCAAAGCTTGGCGGGCTTTTTGCCCTTTGCACTCTGAACTCGGTTACTGAACCTGATGAAACTCACGCGGCCTTTAATGGGTGAGGATTTTTGAAAGGAAATCCTTGGCCCGGTCACTCTCCGGGTCGTCAAAAAACTCTGTCGTGGGACGGTCTTCAATAATTGCACCTTCATCCATGAAGATCACGCGGTCAGCGACCTTGCGGGCGAAACCCATTTCGTGGGTAACCACCATCATCGTCATCCCTTCCTGCGCCAGCTCGACCATGACGTCCAGAACCTCTTTGATCATCTCAGGATCGAGAGCGGATGTCGGTTCGTCAAACAGCATCGCGATCGGGTCCATCGCCAGCGAGCGCGCGATGGCGATACGCTGTTGTTGACCACCGGACAGCTGGCTGGGGTATTTCTTTACGTGATCTGACATCCCTACGCGCGCAAGCAGCGTTTCGGAACGTGCAACGGCCTCTTTCCGGTCGCGTTTCAACACTTTTTCCTGTGCCAGGCAAAGATTTTCCAACACCGACATGTGGGGGTAAAGCTCAAAATGCTGGAACACCATGCCAATTCGGGACCGCAGGGCGGTCAGGTCCGCGCCCTTCGCGGTTACATCGTCACCGTCGACCAGAATTTTGCCTTCTTGGACCGGTTCCAACCCGTTGACGCATTTGATCAGCGTGGATTTGCCCGAGCCTGACGGACCACAGACCACAACGACTTCGCCCTTGGTAACTTGCGTGGTGCAGTTCTTCAGAACATTAAAGCTGCCATACCACTTAGTTATGTTCTCGATTTCAATCATGTGGCCATCCGGGATTTGAGGCTTCGGACCAGCATGGAGCCAGAGAAGCAGATTACGAAATAGACTAAGGCGGCGAAGAGATACATCTCGACCAACCGGCCCTCGGTTCGGGCAACGATTGAGGACGCCGTCATGAAATCGCGCAGGCTGACGACAAAGACCAGGGATGTGTCCTGAAACAGAATTATTCCTTGCGTTACCAGAATCGGGATCATGTTCCGAAACGCCTGCGGAAGCACGACGAAGCGCTGAATTTGCCAGTAGTTCAGACCGGTAGATTGACCCGCATGAACCTGTCCGCGCTTCACACTTTGAATGCCTGCGCGCATGATTTCGGAGTAATAGGCAGCCTCAAAAAGAACAAAGGCAATGAGTGCGGAATAGAAACTGCCAATCGGCCGGCCAATTGCCAGCGGCACCAGAAAGAAAAACCAGAAGATCACGAGGATCAGAGGCACCGAGCGGATGAGGTTTACATAAGTGGCCGCAACGAGGGCCAAAGGTGTAATCCCCGAAAGCCGTGCGAGCGCAAGCAAAGTGCCAAGAACGATGCCGCCTATGATCGACAGGAAAGTCAGAAGGAGGCTGAGCTGCAGACCTTCCCACAAGAACGGAAGCGACGACCAGACAACGTTGAAATCAAAATCCGACATTGCTCAACCCTCCTTTCCGACATAGCCCGGAATGCGGGTAAAGGTTTCCAGCAATTGCATTACAATCGTCGCGACAAGCGCAATCGAAACGTAAATCACGGTGGCTGCGGTAAAGGCTTCGAAACCCTGAAACGTATATTCTGCGATCTGTTGGCTTTGGGCCGTCAGTTCCAGCAGCCCGATTGTCAGTGCGAGAGAGGAGTTCTTGAACACCGTCAGAAATTCAGATGTCAGTGGGGGAACGATCATTCGGAATGAAATCGGCAGGAGAATGTATCTGTACGTCTGCGCCAGGGAATGGCCATGCGCCGTGGCGGCTGCCGACAGGCCTGGTGGCACGGTTTCAATGCCGGCGCGGACCTGCTCCGCGATGCGTGAAGCCGTATAGAGCCCGAGAGCGACGACAGCCGTGACAAATTCGGGGTTTGGCATGTCCCGCTTCATCCAGCGACCCCAGTCTTCGGGCAGCAGTTCCGGAACGGCAAAGTACCAGATGAACATTTGAACCAGCAGCGGTACGTTGCGAAAAATCTCAACGTAAGTGGCACACGCGTTGCGGATAATCTTGTTCGGAACAGTCTTGCCGACCCCGACAAGTGCGCCTATCACAATTGCAATGCACCAGGCGGAAAGCGCAACCGATATGGTCCAGCCGAAACCGCTGATCAGCCAACTCAGGTATTGCTCTTCAAAGAGCACACCCCAGTTCCAATTATAGTCCATCAGATTTCGCCTCGCTGCTTTTCATTGTCGCTGCATTCGGAAAGAGCCCGGATCACGAGATGTCATCCGGGCTCTTCAATCTGATTATTCTGGCAGTGCGCCCAGTTGGAACGCGGCTTTCAGCAGCGGATCGGCAGGAACACCGAGAGGGTCAAACCACTTGCCGTAAATTGCGCCGATCTCACCCGAGCGGAACACCTCGGCCAATGCCTTTTTGCCAACCAGCTCAAATGCGCTGTCATCGCGGCGCACCATGAGAGCATAGGGGTCAAAGGACAGGAAGTCCCCTACAACGGCAAAATCATCAGGGTTCTTGGACTTGGAAATCAGCCCGTACAACAGGATGTGGTCGGTCGCATATGCGTCGACACGGTCGGTTTCCAGTGACAGCATCCCTTCGGCATGATCGCGCACTGGCAGAACCTTTACATCCAAGCCTGCAGCCTGCACCGCGGCCTGAACCGCACGTTCGTTGGTTGTGCCCTGGGCCAGCGCAATCGCCTTGCCATCCAGATCAGCGACGGATTTGATGCCGGAGTCCTTGCGGGCAAGGATTTTGGTGCCTGTTACAAAAGTCACCGGCAGGTATTCCACCTGCTGCTGGCGTGTCAGGTTGTTGGTGGTTGAACCGCACTCCAGATCGATCGTGCCGTTGGCCATAAGCGCAATGCGCGTTTTTGGGTTTACCGGCACGTATTTGACAGTCAGTTCCTTGTCGAGTTCGGAAGCGACTGCATCAACAATCTTCATGCACAGGTCGATGGAGTAGCCGACGGGATTTTGGTTCGCGTCAAGGTATGAAAACGGAACCGAGCTTTCGCGGTGACCGATCACGATCTCTCCGCTGGCGGCGATCTTATCCAGTGTTCCGCCATGGCCGGCAGCCGATGCGACCGGGGCCGACAACCCCAGCGCAACCGCTGCGGTAATTAGTGTCTTTGTTAGGGACATATTTAACTCTCCTGTTTGGGTTTCATTTTGGTTACGTTATTCGGTATACGCAGGCAAATCAAAAGTTTCGGGATAGCCGAACAATGCGGCACTGCCGCCGGTGTGCAGGAACACAACGTTGTCCATTCCATCAAAGTACCCTTTTTGAACCTGATCAATAAGCCCGTCCAGTCCTTTACCGGAATAGACCGGATCAAATAAAAGCCCTTCGGTGCGGGCCAGCAACTTGACGGCGTTTTTCATGCCCTCGGTGGGCATTCCATATCCGGGGCCAACATAATCACAATTGGCGCGTACATCGCTGCGTTCTATGTCTTGACCCATGCCCAAGTGCTCAGCGGTGCGCTGTGCAAGGTCAAACACCATCTGTTCCTGCTTTTCCCTGGGCGCACGCACCCCGATGCCAAGCAAGTGAATATCGCTTTTGATCGCCTTCAACCCCGCAACAAGCCCGGCCTGCGTGCCGGAGCTTCCGGTGGCATGAACAAGGGCATCAATCGACAGGCCAATTTCAACGGATTGCTCGACCAGTTCGCGGGCACAATTCACATACCCCAAAGCGCCGACCGGATTGGAACCGCCGCCGGGGATTATGTAAGGCGAGCGCCCCTGATCACGCAACTTTTCGGCGAGCACTTCCATTTCAGCGTTCATGTCTGCGCCTCCGGCGCGTTTCGAAACGGTCGCTCCGTGCAGGCGATCCAACAGCACATTGCCGTTCAGATTATAGCTTGGGTCGTTGGAACCGGTCCGATCTTCCAAGAGGATATGACAGGCCATGCCCAATTTTGCTGCAGCTGCCGAAGTCTGGCGGGCGTGGTTTGACTGTGTCGCACCTTGCGTGATGATCGTGTCGGCGCCAATACTCTGCGCTTCGGCCATCAGATACTCAAGCTTTCGGGTTTTGTTGCCGCCCGAAGAAAGGCCGGTGCAATCATCCCTCTTTACCCAAATCCGTGGACCACCGAGATGTTCGCTCAGCCGGTCCATGGCCTCCAGCGGGGTCGGCAGGTGGCCGAACCGCACCCTTGGAAATTTGCCGAGCGCAACGGCGACTCCCTTGCAATTGCTAATTATCATTTCCTGGAACAGAGCGTTTTCAAAGGCATGGGCTTCGTGCGGCATGATTGTTCCTTGGGAGTCACTATTTCAGCTGAGTCGCCCAAACATCGACGATTAGCAAACAAATTTCTAATGCCATTTCGTCTCTCTACTCATACAGTTGATATGGGCAAAAAGGAGAATGAGATGGACATGCAATGGTTGGAGGACGTGTTGGTCCTCTTGGAAGAGGGGAATATGACCCGCGCGGCATCGCGCCGAAACATAACTCAACCGGCGTTTTCAAGGCGCATACGCGGGTTTGAGGAATGGCTCGGCACGTCGGTGCTCAAGCGGGGAACCAACCGGATCGACATAAGTCCCGCGCTTACGCAGAGTGAGCAGGAAATTCGCGCGCTTATAGCGCGTGTCAGGGATTTGCGCGGCAAGATCGCCAATTTCGACCCGGCAAGCTCCACAATATCGATCGCGGCGCAGCACGCGCCCATTTTTTCGGTGTTTCCGGACATGGCGGTGCTGGCAAAGCGCCATGTCCCATCGATAAAGTTTCGTCTGCGCGCTGGCAACTTGCACGACTGCGTTACAATGTTTCTGCGCGGCGACACCAGTATGCTGTTATGCTACGAGTCCGCCAAAGCGCACCCTTTGCCCTTTGGCAAGACGGTCAGGCGGGATAGTTGGGGCAACGATCAACTCATTCCCGTGGTTGGCGGCGGACTACGGCACCGGGTAGAAGCAGATGGCGGACTCCCGGACGATACGCCGGCAGTGGTATACCCCGAATCCAGCTACTTCGGCCAAGTACTCAGTAAGGCGGAGCGGCTATTCGGCACCTCCCAGTTCAGCAAGAATCCCGTCTTTGAAACGGCATTTTCAAGCGGCATAAAGGAATTGGTGCGTAAAGGGATGGGAGTGGGATGGCTACCCTACAGCACCTGCCACAGAGAAATTGAAAGCGGCGACTTCTTGTTGCTCGCCAATCATTTTGGCAGGGAATCTCTGAATATTGCGCTCTATGCGGATATTGAAGACGAAACCGCGGGCGCGCTTTTGGATATCTGGGGTGCAAAGCGACGCTGAAGTCTGCGCGAATCCAAGAAACGGACATCGAGCGAAACCAAGCATTCTTCACAAGACTACCCTTGGCTCTTGAAGCACCTCAATTGCTGCGACACCATCGCTGACCATTGGCTTCGGCGGCCTACGCGGTGGTCACACAGGCCGTTCGGTCACCATCCGGTCACTCGCACTGAACTCGAAAAATCCGATCCACTTCACGGAGTTCAACAATCGGCTTGCCAGCCCTGCCCGTGCGGCAAACCTTCACCTTCCCGCAATTTGCTTCATTGCCCGCTTTGGTTGAATTTGCGAACAACGCGAGCTTCGTTCTGGCAGCAAAGTCACCCACTACCCAAGCAAGTCTTTCGCCACATCCAACAAAATCGACGCCAGCGCTGCGCTTCCTGCGCGCGGCTCCGGCAAGAGCGGCTGGATCAAGACGATATTTCGCATTGCGTCGGGTTCATCCAGATATTGCAGCACCACATCCGTCCCGCGGCGGGCCTCTGTCGCCGCATATATTTGCGGTAAGATGGCAACGCCGGCGCCTGTCGCGGCCATAAGGCGGATAGCGTCAAGACTGGTTCCTTCGTATTCGTCCGAGACCCGGCCGCCAGCGCGGCTGGCCAGTGAAGCGACGATATGAGAAAGACGGTGTTTCGGTCCAAGGGTCAGGAAGGTCTGGTCCTTCAGATCAGCCAGGGTCGCCTTGCCCCTTGCCTTTGCGGCGGGAAAGTCCAGCGCGGTCGCGACCCAGAAGCGCTCTTCGAACAGCTCTGTGTGCCGGGTCCCGGGGTGATCTTCCGGCGTGGAAATGATCATATCCAGCCGGCCGCTTCGCAGGCCCTCGTCCAGATCGCGTGTGCTTTCTTCCCGAACGACAAGGCGAAAGCTGGGATGTTCCTTATGCAATCGCCGCACTACCTCCGGCAACAGGTAAGGACCTATCGAGGGCAGGACACCGAGGCGGAGACGTCCTTGAAAAATGCCGCCTCCTTTTGCCGAGGCGCGCAGGTCCTCGTGATCGCGCAGAATAAGGCGGGCCCGCCGAACGATATCCTCACCTTCAGGAGTGATCTTCGCCCCGGAGCGTCCACGCATAAACAGCGGCACGCCAAGATCGGCCTCCACTTCCGCTAGCTGCGCTGAAAGGCTTGGCTGGCTGACATTGAGAATGTCAGCGGCCGCGCCGACCCGTCCGGTGTCCGCAACGGCGACTATATATTCGAGCTGGCGCAGGGTTGGGCGCATTTTTCATAGTCCTTAACTATGTAACTTAGAGTTTATATATATTTTTCTTTTTGATTTATCCAATGCAAATAGCGCCGAACGCCTTTTAATTTGCCGGAGCCGACCATTGGAAAAAACAATCACCCGAATCCAAGCCTTCATGAAACTCGAAGCCAGCGCAGGTCTGATACTGATGGCAGTCGCGCTTCTGGCGATGATCGCTGCAAACAGCGCTCTTGCGCCGCTCTACGATGGTTTCCTGCAAACCAATATCCGGCTCGGCGCCGGCTATTTTGAAATCTCGAAACCGGCGCTGCTGTGGATCAACGACGGGCTTATGGCCATTTTCTTTTTTCTGGTCGGATTGGAGATTAAACGCGAGGTCCTCGCCGGCGAACTCTCCAGCATGGACAAGGCAATCCTGCCTATACTGGCGGCGATCGGCGGAATGGCCATCCCCGCGCTGATCTTTGTTTATTTTAACTGGGGGAACGCCGAGACACTGGCCGGATGGGCCGTGCCAACCGCGACAGATATCGCCTTTGCCCTTGGCATTCTGGCACTGTTGGGTTCACGGGTGCCGGTGGCTCTAAAGGTGTTCCTTCTGGCCATTGCAATCATTGATGACCTCGGGGCGATCGTGATCATTGCCGTGTTCTATACCTCGGATCTGTCCGTCAATGCCCTGACCCTGTCGATGCTGGGCTTCGCGCTTGCCGTCGGGCTGAATCGCATGGGGGTGCGGCGAATGTCCCCCTATCTGATCATCGGTGTCTTCATGTGGGTTTGCGTGCTCAAGTCCGGTGTGCATGCGACGCTGGCCGGGGTGCTGATCGCCATGACCATCCCGCTGAAGGAAAAGGACGGCGACAAGGCGCTTTTGCTGCGCGCGGAACACGCGCTGCATCCTTGGGTGGCCTTCCTTATCCTTCCACTCTTTGCCTTTGCGAATGCAGGTGTGAGCCTGACGGGCCTGTCGCTCTCCGGCCTTGCCCAACCCTTGCCGCTTGGCATTGCCGCCGGCCTTTTTCTGGGCAAACAGTTAGGAGTATTCGCCGCCACGTGGATCGGGTGCAAATCCGGGTTGGCGCGGTTGCCTGAAGGTGTCAACTGGCAGCATGTGTATGGCGTGGCCTGTCTGACCGGAGTGGGCTTTACCATGAGCCTCTTCATCGGCTCGCTGGCATTCAGTTCGGCCGAGACGATGAACACGGTGCGCTTGGGCGTCATCTGCGGATCGGTATTGTCCGGCCTGATGGGGTTTGCCGTTCTGCGTGCTTCAGCCAGCCGCAAGCCCTTACACACGCGCGCGCCGGCCTAGGGCACACATATAATAATCAATAAGGAAAACGATAATGGACATGTCTCTTGCCGCTCTGGCAACCAATCTTCTTGCGCCCACGATCCTCTTTTTCGTGCTTGGCCTTATTGCAGCCCTGACCCGCAGCGACCTGTCGATCCCCGATGGGGCGGCAAAGATCATGTCGATCTATCTGCTGCTCGCAATCGGGTTCAAGGGCGGGGTGGCCGTTGCCGACAGTGGCGTCACGACGCAGCTTATCGCGTCGCTTATCGCAGGTGCCGCTTTGTCCTTCGTCCTGCCATTTATCGCCTTCGGGCTGCTGCGCGCGATGACGCGGCTTGACCCGGTCAATGCGGCGGCCGTGGCAGGACATTACGGCTCTATTTCCATTGTGACCTTCGTGACCGCCGTAAGCTTGCTAGAGGCGAAGGGCATCGCGTCTGAAGGCTATCTTGTAGCCGTAGCCGC
>JBFFQS010000100.1:0-8219 GCA_041573315.1 Amylibacter sp.
CGTCGTAAGGATTGAGCGCGATACGCTTCTTTGCGACTTTCAGGACGTGTTGCGCCGTTGCCAGAATGGCGCCTTTCTGTCCGATGGTTTTCAGACACAACATGAACATCATGCCGGTATGCAAATCCTGATCGTCCAGTTCGAAGGCGCGTTGCATTGACGGATAGGCGTCCCCATATGCGCCGGACGTGAGGTACATGAGAGCCCGGTACAGGTGCGCCTCGACAAGATTGGGCTTTTGTTTCAAAGCCTTTTGAAACTCCGCTTCGGCCTCTTCCACGCGCCTGAACAATGACAGAAGTCGTCCGAGGGCGCAGTGAGCCTCCGCCAGATCCGGGTCCAGCTCCAGTGCCTTGTTGCAGTACGACATGGCCTCCTGAAGCACGGCGTTATCAGCATCGTAATGGAACCCCAGCATCGCTATGCTGTCAGCCAGACCCGCAAAGGCCGGGCCATAATCGGGATCAATTTCGATCGCCCGCTCGAATGAATGTTTGGACAGTTCAACGCTCTGCAGGGTCATTTCCTTTAGAAAAGCCCGCCCGCGCAGATAATATTCATGCGCTTCGGCATTCAGCGTGCCGCGGGCGCCCGTTTTGGTCTCAGCGGTCGGTGAAAAATGCAACTCCAGCGCCGCCACCACGCTGGAAGCGATTTCGCTTTGAAGGTCAAAAATCCGCACCAGTTCACGATCATAGCGCTCGGCCCAGATCTGGCGGTTGGTACGGCCGTCGATCAGGCGCGTCGTGATCCTCATGTTCCGGTCATATTTTCGGACGCTGCCTTCCAGAACATACCGAACCGCCAGTTCGCGGGCTACCTGATCGGGGCGGTTCGCCAGACCCTTCAACGCACCGGCGGAACTGGTCGCCGCCACTGACAGTTTTGGAACACGCGACAGGTCCGTCGCTATGTCTTCCGTGATTCCGTCCGCGAAATAGTCCTGTTCGGCGTCGCCGCTCATGTTTACGAAGGGCAGAACGGCAATCGAAGCGTCTTCGACCAAGGCTGCGGTTGTGCTTTGCGCCTCAGAATTTGGCGCAGTTTCGCCGGCAGCTTGCGCCAGCTTGCGCATGTCGGTTATCGCGACACTGTCTCGCAGGGCAATCTCGTCAGCCAGCGCCTTGGTCTCCGGCGATGGCTCCACGCCCAGTTCGTGCTGCATCATCTGCCGGCAATTCTGGAACTGGGCAATGGCCTTGGACCGTTCGCCGTTGGATGCGTAAAGCCGCATGAGAATCCGGTGGCTGTCCTCGCTGTACGGATCGAGCGACAGCAGCGTGCGGGCGGACTGTATCGCTTCTTCTATGTCACCGCGGTTGTTCTGCTCTTCCAGGCGACGTTTCAGGATACTCGCGGCGCGGTCCTGACAGTCAGTCCGCACAGACATAACCCACTCCATCGCGTCCGCCGGACCGTCGAACTCCTCCAGAAAAGCGCCGCCGTAGACGGAGCGGAAATCCTCGATTTCGTCCGTTCCGCCGGACAGGTCGAGCGTGCGGAGATCCTCGATGTCGGATGCGACGGCCGCCGGATTGATTTTCAGGGAACCGCCCTCGACGGTAATCGCATCTTCGCCAATCGCGCGCCGGATGTCGGACAAGGCGCTGCGCAGGCTGTTCCTCGCCTGCAATTCCATCCGGTCGCCCCAAAACGTCGCTGCCAGATGCTCGCGGCTCCAGCTGCGCTCCGGGTCTGCTGCCAGAAATGCCAGCAGCAGCAGGCTCTTTCGTGTGCGTAGCTTGACAGGCCCCGCCGAAGAATCCTGCAAAGAGAGGTCGCCCAGCGTGTTGATCCTGAATTTTGCCTTGCTGTTTCGGGCGCTCAAAGACATCTCCTGAAAATTTTAATGGAGTGCACTACGATTTATCGCCTTTTTGCCGCCGCTGTCACGGTCTTTTAGCGGGGCCGTCACTGCGTCGTGGCAATCTGGGGGTGTTGAAGATGACAATTAATGAGAATTAAAGGAGATCGAAACCATGTTTGCAGATACTGTCAGCACCCCGAAAACCACCCGGACTTTCAAACTGCCCGGACTTTCCGCCCTGAAACGCGTTGCCGCGGTGATGTTCAGAAAGGCCGATACGCTTGCCGTCGGGGACCTGCCCGAGAGCCATTACCGCGACCTTGGTTTGTCAGCGCCCCGGCATAATGTCACCGATACCCGGCCGCTGATCATCCTTGGGCCAATGTAATGGCCGGATATCCGGCGTCATCCGGTTTTCCGGTCCGGCTTCCTTAATTGCTGCGGTCGCTGTCCGGCAGGAAGGGCACCGTCTGCCACGATGCCGATGATGCCGCGTTATTGCCGGATGGCTTGCGCGCCTCTTTCAGAGCACTCGCGATGGCAGCTACGAGCTGATCGCGCCGCGCGGGCTTCATGAGTACACTGGAAAATCCCACTTCCGCGTTCTGCTTGTTTTGCTTCACCTTGTCGATTGTCGACAGAAGAATGACCGGAAAGCGGTTCAATTCAGGTTCCTGCCTGATGCGCCGCAGCAATTCAACCCCGGTCGCACCCGGCATCTGGTCGTCGAAGAGCGCCAAATCGAAACGCCTTCCCGCTATTGCTTCGGTTTTCAGTGTCCGGATTGCCTTTTCAGCGTTGTCCGCCGTCAACACCTGCATGCCGAGCCTGCCGAGGCCGCGCTCCAGCACGGCCCTGCTGATCTCGAGATCGTCCACTACCAGGACCCGCTTGCCGACGCAGACCGCATCGTCGATACCGTCGCGGGCGATGGCATCATGCGCCCGGTCGAACGTAAGGTTGATGGTGAATAGAGATCCGTTGCCAAGTTCGGACTTCGCGTCGATGGTGCCGCCCATCAACTGGACGAGCCTGCGGGCAATGGAAAGCCCCAGTCCGGTACCTTCGAAGCGGCGGGTTGTGCCCTCGTCCACCTGTTCGAACGGCGTAAATATATTGGGCAGCTTGTCGTCCGGAATGCCCTGTCCGGTGTCGCTGATTTCGATCTTCAGTGAAACCTTGTGGCCGTGGTCTTCCAGTTTGACGGTGCGCAAGAATACACACCCGTCATGCGTGAACTTCACTGCGTTTCCGACGACATTGGTCAGCACCTGTCTGACACGGCCGACATCGCCGAGCAGGACAAGGTCTTCCAGCCCGAACATATCCACGCAGATTTCCGTATCGTTCTCGGCCGCGTTCGGAGCGAGCAAGGCCGCAACATCGAAAACCGTGTCATGCAGGTTGAAAGGCTTTGCCGCCAAGTCCATCTTTCCCGCCTCGATCTGGGAATAATCCAGTATGCTGTTGATAATCGCCAGCAGCGCATGGGCAGAGGAATAGATCGTGTTGGAAAACACCCTCTGATCTTCCGAGAGTTCGGAGTCGTTCAGCAGGTCCGACATGCCGATTATGCCGTTCATGGGCGTCCGGATTTCATGGCTCATGTTTGCGAGAAAAAGGTCTTTTGCCTTGTTGGCGACCATCGCGCGTTCACGCAATTCGATTTCTTTCTTCCGCGCGTTGACGGAAACCACGAGCTCGAAAGTCATGTAAACGAACAAGGCCGCCAAGATGAGTCCGATGAATATTTCGTCAAGATCTTGTTGCGGTGTGCCGGCAAGAACGTCCGAAGCCACATTCACGAAATGGACGCTGGCATTTTCCTGAATCCATATCTTGCGCATTTCAGACGCCAGGTCTTCCAGATGTGCGCGGTGCTGGCGAATTGAGGTATCTGTAAACGGCTCGCCGCCATAAAAGAAGTTCTCGGAGCCTTGCAGATAGGCAAGGTACTTTTCGACCTGCGTCTTTATCGTGGGGCTTGAGGCCACCTCGTACCGCGGGATGTCCTTGACCCTGCTCCACAGTATTTCGTAACGAACCTGGGCGTTCTCGATTGTCGTGTTATCGAGAGCGACATCCGCCAGTGCCTGTTGCAGCCTGACGGTTTCCAGTATCAGCTCGTTAACATACCATGTGTTGCTGGAAATGTTATATGCCATTTCCCTTCGGGCCTGCTGCAATTCCGCACGATGGAACAACAGGGACCCCAGCAGTAAAGCCGAAAGGGTTCCTGCTATGCACCCGCGGGTTACAGGGTTCTTGAGAGAGAACATTTCAAACTTCAGTCACCGATTTTTATCGATTTTAGTTGCCAAATCATCTTTTCGTCAAACCTTGGTTCATTTGCCTCCTCCTCGGTCTGGGGGTAGATTATCCAAATCGGCCCCTTGTCCCGAATCTTCATTGGCTCGCCGTTTATTTCCATCGCCAAAAGTACATTATACTCCAGAGCGTCCGATACCGGTATCTCAACAGCATAGTCATTGAGGGCAATCGCAATTAAATTCTCACCGGTTGCGCCCACGGCATCCAAAACCGCTGACAGGCTCGCGCCGGAAAAGCTCGTGGCGCCGTCTGTCCACCTGGTGTGTGCTTCAATCGTCTTCCAGTCCAACGTTTCGAGCATCGCGCGGTCGAATTTCGCCACATCACCGTCATTGGTTTCTGTTATGGAACCGCTTACGGTCAATAGCACAGGTCCTGTCGGCGCGCTGAGCATCGAAGCGAATGCCGTGCTTGTCAAAGACACGGCAAAGACGAGCGGCAAAAGACTCTTAAGGTATTTTTTCATGGTAGCTCCCAGCTCCAAATCTTTTCAATTACAAGCAGGCCAATACCGGAAAACCCGGTAAGGCACAGTCGCAAATTAAGCCGCCGATGTTGACCAATAGTTAAGGCCCGTCGCATCGATGATCTCAACACGCGTTTCCACTTGCGCTGCAATTGTGAAGAATTGCGCCATTATCTTGTTAACGCGGTCTTACGGTCTTCATCGACTTTCTTGCTTAACGTGTATGATTCTGCACCTTTTGGCTACCATAAAGTGAGGGGCGGTCCTATGGTTTCAAGCGCAGGTTGCCAAGGAAGCCCGGCCTGTCCGTGGAAAAACGCTTTGTCTGTTTCGCCGGACTTGGGTACGGTGCTTCCGATCATTTCAACAATTTGCCGAGGTCCCCTTTATGTCAGACGGTCCTTCCGAAACCCGGAGTCTCGAAAATCTGCCGGCGAGCAATGCCGCGCAGACCGGGTTGCGGCGGGTCGAGGCTGACCGGAACCCCGGCATGATGTTGGATATGGACTGGGCGCGGCGGGTGCAGGCCAACACTTCTGCAATAGAACGGCGCGCCGCGTCACTGCCGGGACGGCGCTCGGTCAAGAAAGACTATCAGGCGGCGTGGTTGCTGAAGGCGGTGACCTGTATCGACCTGACGACACTGTCGGGTGACGATACGGTCGGGCGGGTCGAACGGCTGTGCGCCAAGGCGAAACAGCCGGTTCGCGCCGATATTCAGCAGGCTCTGGGCGTGTCGGGCATTACCGTGGGCGCTGTCTGCGTCTATCACGAGATGGTCGCCCCGGCGGTCAGGGCGCTCGAAGGCAGCGGAATACCCGTGGCCGCCGTTTCGACGGGATTTCCGGCCGGTTTGTCACCGTTTGGCCTGCGCGTCGCCGAAATCGAGGAAAGCGTCAAAGCCGGCGCCAGAGAGATCGACATCGTGATTTCCCGCCGGCATGTGCTGACTGGAAACTGGCAGGCGCTTTATGAAGAGATGCAGGCGTTTCGCGCCGCCTGCGGGCCGGCGCATGTGAAGGCCATCTTGGCTACCGGGGAACTGGGAACCCTGCGAAACGTCGCCAAGGCGTCGCTGGTTTGCATGATGGCGGGGGCGGATTTCATAAAGACATCCACCGGCAAGGAAAGCGTCAATGCGACGCTTCCGGTCAGCTTGGTGATGATCCGCGCGATCCGCGATTACTATCAGGCTACGGGTTTTCGGGTCGGCTACAAACCGGCGGGCGGTATATCCAAGGCCAAGGATGCGGTGACCTATCTGACGCTGATCAAGGACGAACTGGGCGACCGATGGCTGCAACCCGATCTGTTCCGGTTTGGTGCATCGTCCTTGCTGGGCGATATCGAACGGCAATTGGAACATCATGTCACGGGCCGGTATTCCGCCGCCTATCGGCACCCGATGGTTTAGCCACGCGAGATGGCGAAGGGAAATTCGGTTAACTGGAGGGCGAAAACGCCATGACCGTGAAAGAGATTTTTGAAACCATGGACTACGGACCGGCACCGGAATCGTCAGCCGAGGCGTTGGGCTGGATAGCGGAGCAGGGCGGGGCGTTCGGTCATTTCATCAACGGCAGGTTTAACGATCCCTCCGGGGGTTTCGAGAGCCACAATCCGGCAACCGGTAAGCTTCTGGCAAAGTTGTCGCAGGCGACGCAGGCCGATTTGGATGCTGCCGTCACCGCCGCGCGACGGGCGCAGCCGGGCTGGGAAAAACTCGGCGGCCATGGCCGCGCGCGTTTTATCTATGCGCTGGCGCGTCTGCTGCAAAAACATGCCCGTCTGTTCGCCGTGCTGGAAACGCTCGATAACGGCAAGCCGATCCGCGAAAGCCGCGATATCGACATTCCTCTGGTACAGCGGCATTTTTACTATCACGCCGGCATGGCTCAGTTGATGGAATCCGAGCTGCCGGACCGCGCTCCACTTGGGGTCTGCGGCCAGATCATCCCGTGGAATTTTCCGTTGCTGATGCTGGCTTGGAAAATCGCGCCGGCGCTGGCCATGGGCAACACCGTGGTGCTGAAACCGGCGGAATACACCTCTCTGACCGCGCTTTTGTTCGCGGATATCTGCCGTCAGGCGGGCCTGCCCAAGGGCGTCGTCAACATCGTCACCGGCGATGGCGCGGTGGGCGAGATGATCACCGCCCACGAGGGTATCGACAAGATCGCCTTCACCGGCTCGACCGGCGTCGGCCGCCGCATCCGCGAGGCGACCGCAGGTTCCGGCAAGGGCCTCACGCTCGAACTTGGTGGCAAATCCCCCTACATCGTCTTCGACGACGCCGACCTCGACAGCGCGGTCGAAGGCCTCGTCGATGCGATCTGGTTCAATCAGGGGCAGGTTTGCTGCGCGGGCTCCCGCCTTCTCGTCCAAGAGGGCGTGGCCGACCGTTTCTTGGACAAGCTCAAAGCCCGCATGGCAACCCTGCGCGTGGGCTCGCCCCTCGACAAATGCATCGACGTGGGCGCCATCGTCGATCCCGTCCAACTCGAAACGATCACCCGCATGGTCGACGGCTGCAACGAGGGCGAGATCTACCGCGCCCCCGGCGCACTGCCCGAGGGCGGCTGTTTCTACCCGCCCACACTCATCACCGGCCTCTCGCCCGCCGCGACCCTGATGCAGGAAGAGATCTTCGGCCCCGTCCTCGTCTCGACCACCTTCCGCACACCCGCCGAGGCCGTCGAGATCGCCAACAACACCCGCTACGGCCTTGCTGCAACCGTCTGGACCGAGAACATCAACCTCGCCCTCGACATCGCGCCAAAGCTCGTCGCCGGTGTCGTCTGGGTGAACGCCACCAACCTTTTCGACGCCGCCGCTGGCTTCGGTGGCGTGCGTGAAAGCGGCTTTGGCCGCGAAGGCGGCTGGGAAGGTCTTTCCGCCTACACCCGCCCAAAGACCAAAACCAAAGTCCTGAAGCCTGTCGCCGCCTTCACCGGCGAAGGCAGCCCCGTCGATCCCCTCGACCGCACCGCCAAGCTCTATATCGGCGGCAAGCAGGCCCGCCCCGACGGCGGCTATTCCCGCCCCGTCTACGGGCCGCGCGGCGCACTTCTAGGCCACGCGAGCCTCGCCAACCGCAAGGACATCCGCAACGCGGTCGAAGCCGCCAACGCCGCCAAAAGCTGGGCCAAAACCACCGGCCACCTTCGGGCGCAAATCCTCTATTACATCGCCGAAAACCTCTCGGCCCGCGCCGGCGAATTCGCCCGCCGGATCGACGAGATGATGGGCGGCAAGACCGGCGCCAAAGAGGTCGATGCCTCCATCCGCCGCCTCTTCACCTATGCCGCTTGGGCCGACAAATTCGACGGCCAAGCCCATAGCGTGCCGATCCGCGGCGTGGCGCTTGCCATGAAGGAAGCGGTCGGCACCGTCGGCATCCTCTGCCCCGACGAAGCCCCCCTTCTCGGCCTGATCTCCACCGTCGCCCCCGCCATCGCCATGGGCAACCGCACTGTGGCAGTGGCCTCCGAGGCCTTCCCGCTCGCCGCGACCGATTTCTATCAGATTCTCGAGACCTCCGACGTTCCGGGCGGCGTGGTCAACATCCTCACCGGCTCCCACGGCGAGCTTGCCCCCACCCTCGCCAGCCACCTC
>JBFFQS010000101.1:0-8209 GCA_041573315.1 Amylibacter sp.
GCGTTTCTTTTATTTTGGTCAACGCCTATCTGGATCGCCTGGGAAAACTCCGGCAGATCAGCTATCGCAAACTA
The DNA here is from genome assembly GCA_041573315.1 of Amylibacter sp. Taxonomy (GTDB): domain Bacteria; phylum Pseudomonadota; class Alphaproteobacteria; order Rhodobacterales; family Rhodobacteraceae; genus Amylibacter. The sequence continues at coordinate 75 of JBFFQS010000101.1, forward strand.
TTTCCCGACTTTATGGATCTTCTGATCGTTTGCGTAGATGCGGGGCTCAGTATCGAAGCCGCGATTGATCGAGTGATGCGCGAGTTTCTCAATACCAATCGGGACTTTGGTACACATCTGGCAATTATCTCGCTTGAAGTGCGCGCCGGCAGGCCGCTGCGCGACGCGTTGTCGAATTTTGCGAACCGGATTAACGTCGAGGAAGCCAGGTCGCTGGCCATCTTGTTCAAGCAGTCCGAGGAACTGGGCTCCAGTATCACCAAAACCCTGCGAACTTATAGCGCCGAGATGCGTGAGCAGCGGATGGTCAGGGCCGAGGAACTCGCAAATTCCCTGCCAGTAAAGATGTTGTTTCCGATGGCGTTCTTTATGTTCCCGACGAACCTGATTATCGTTCTTGTCCCGGTTGGAATCAGCATTGTAAAAATGATGATCGGCCTAGCCCCGGGCTGATGCAGCCGAATCCGCGGTCACGTTTTTCCAAGCCAGTTCCAGTAATTCCTCGGTAACCTTCGGCTCGGTTTCCGCATAGATGCAGGCCGCCTTGATGTGGTCCAGCAGGAATTTGGGATGTGCGCCGGAGGGGATTTTCCGGTCGGCGGTATAGACCTTGTCGAAAAACGCGCTGACCACTTCCGGAGGGTATTCCAGTTTAGCGTCAGCCGTGGCTCCCTGAAAAATCTTGAGATAGTTGTCCTTCGTCGGCGTCGGGACGAGGATCTTGAAATACAACCGGCGCAGCGCCGCGCCGTCCGACAGTTCCTCGGGCATCATGTTGGTCGAGAACACGACCAACTGGTCGAATGGCACGGTAAATTTCTTGCCGGTGTGCAGATGCAGGAAGTCGTGGCCTTTTTCCAGAGGCACGATCCAGCGGTTCAGAATTTCGCGTGGCGTGACCTGCTGACGGCCGAAGTCATCCACGATGAAGATGCCGCCCAGCGCCTTGAGGTGGATCGGCGCCTCGTAAAAGCGCGAGGTTATACTGTACATCAGGTCCAGCATTTGCAGCGTCAGTTCGCCGCCGGTGATCACGACCGGCCGCTTGCATTCGACCCAGCGCAAATCCAGCGCCGCATCGCGGGTTTCGGCCTGCACGGTGGATTCCACCGGGGTGTGGACGGTTTCATCGAAGAACTTGATGATCTGGTTGCCGACGATGATCGAGTAGGGAACGAAGATGGTGTCCTTGAAAGCGGTTCCAAGCGCCTCGGCAATAGATGTCTTGCCGTTCCCCGGTTCGCCGTAGAGCAGGATCGACTTGCCTGAGTTGGCTGCCGGTCCAAGACGCGCGTGGATTTCCTCGGGAAAGACAAGATGCTGCATAGAAGCCCGCAAATCCTCGCGGAGGACGGTTTCATGAGCAATGCTCTGACGCCGCACTTGTTTGGTAAAAGTCTCCAGCGTTACCGGCGCGGGACCGATATATTGTGACAGGGCCATGGCCTCCAGTGCCGCGGCGCCGCCTTTTGTTGTCAGGTGGTACCGGATATCGGATCTGATATCGGTGCTGGCAAGCCCGCGGGATTCGACGAGTTGCAGGCGGACCATTTCCTCGAGGACGATATTGATGACCGATTTTGCGAGTTTGATTTCTTCGGACAAGATCGTGGGAGTAACCGTGCCACGCTCGAACATCGTTTTGGCAATCAGGTTGATGATTACGTTTTCGTCGATTTCGGTTTCTTCGGGGCGCATCGGCCGCTTGGGGTATTCAAACACACTCACTGGCACATTCCAAATTAGTTAATAGACTTTGAGGAAAGGTACCGTTTTGAGAACCTGCATGCAATAAAATCCCAAGAAAAGCCGGGAGTTTCTCGGTCAGTGTATCGGTTCGAGTTCGGAAATGCCGGCGCCAAGAAGAAACCCGCGCCGGATGCCGGCGCGGGTTCTGTCGTCAGTTATGCCGGACAGTTCAGAGTTTGCCGGCTTTATGCACCCTTCGCAAACCGACGTAGAGGCTGAATGTCATGACCAGCAGAACGATGGTAAACGGAAAGCCTGTCGAAACCGCCATGGCCTGAAGGGCGTTGAGGGCTTCGTTGCCCCCCACCAGCAGCAGTGTCGCCGCAACCACGCCTTCAAACGTGCACCAGAACACGCGCTGCGACACCGGCGCGTCGGTTTTTCCGCCCGCAGTAATCGTATCGATCACCAGAGAACCGGAATCCGACGAGGTAACGAAGAACACGAGCACCAGAATGATGCCGAGAAGCGACGTTATGCCGGACAGCGGCAGCGGTTTCAGCATTTCGAACAGCTTGAGTTCCAGCGCAGCGGATTTGACAGGCGCAGCCGCGTCGGCGACCACCTGCGCAATCGCGGTGCCACCGAAAGCGCCCATCCAGACAACACAGACCAGCGTAGGGATCAGGATGACGCAGAACACGAACTCGCGCACGGTCCGGCCACGCGAAACGCGGGCGATGAACATGCCCACGAAAGGTGACCAACTGATCCACCACGCCCAGTAGAACGACGTCCAGCCCTGGCTGAAGTTCGCGTCCTCGCGGCCAAAGGGCATCGACAGCGGAATGATTTCTTTCACATAGGCGGCACCGCCAGAGAATATGGTGCTGAAGATTGTCGCCGTGGGCCCCACGATGATAATGAACAGCAGCAAAAGCGCCGCCAGACCGATGTTGATCTCGGAGAGCACCTTCACGCCGCCGTCAAGGCCGCGCAGAACCGAGATCAGTGCCATTACGGTGATGATTGTAATCAGGATCACCTTGGCGCCGCCGCCCGTGCTCCAGCAAAACAGGTGATTGAAACCGGCCAGCGCCTGTTCGGTTCCGAAACCGAGCGAGGTTGCAAGACCGAAGAGCGTAGCAAAGACCGCGACCGTATCGATGATATGGCCCCACCATCCCCAAACGCGCTCGCCCAGTATCGGATAGAACGCCGAACGCAGCGTCAGGGGCAGGCCGCGGTTATAGGTAAAGAACGCGAGGCTCAGTGCGACCACTGCATAGATCGCCCATGGATGCAGCGCCCAGTGAAAGATCGTTGCGGCCATCGCCAGTTGGCGCGCGCCTTCGACGTCTCCGGCAGCCGCGCCAAGCGGTGCCCAGTCAGTCCGCGCACCGCCTTCGACCGCGGTTCCGCCCATGGATGACGCAAAATGCGACATTGGCTCGGACACGCCGAAAAACATCAGGCCGATGCCCATGCCGGCGGCGAACAGCATCGCGAACCAGCCCTTGTAGTTATAGTCCGGCACAGCATCCGCGCCGCCCAACCGGATTTTGCCCAGCGGAGAGACCAGAAGATACAGGCAGAACAAGACAAAGATGTTGGCCGCGCTCAGAAAGAACCAGTCAAAAGTCGAAGTCAGAAACGGGCGAAGCCACCCGAAAAATTCGGTGGCCTGGCTTTGAAACATGAGTGTGATAATTACAAAGCCGACGATACTGATGGCTGAAATTGCAAAAACGGGGTTGTGAATATCGAGCCCCAACGGCTGGATATTGTGCTGACCTATCTCGAAATCCGTTTCTATCGGATGTGGCGCTGATTGCGCCGGGTCCAGGCTAGTGTCTGTCATTTTCCCTCCAAAAAGTTGGTTTTTTGTATTTTGGTGTCATCCTTTCAAATGCCACAGTTTACGGTCGGGCCTCGCAATTCGAGGATGGACCGCCTCGGGTAGTGCTTGGAATATTCTTACTTGATATTGATGCTGGCAAGATACTGTTACCGGCGCGCAGCTGCGCAAACAGGGCATTCATATCCGCAGACCTGTCTACATCGTCGCCATGCGACGGGTGTTGGCCGTTCAGGCAAATGGCCTGAAACAATGGATGGAGCGCTGCCATACCCAGAGTCCGTAGCAAATTGAATGCGCTTAAGTCAACGTTGCGGTTGCCGGTGGCCCCCGTCGGCGTAAAGGCCGGCGTCAAAAGAATCCCTCCGCCAAGTGGCAAACCGTTGTGCTCAAACTGTGTTCCCTTTCCGCCGAAACCGGTTGTACCGATCGCCGCCTGTCCAAAGTCGTCGGAAACGCGGTTTCAGACAATGTTAAAAAAACTCGGACAGACATTAGATATTTTCAAGCCATAGCGGACCACGCTCGCTCTCTTTGAAGAAGCTTTTGCGTTGTTCAATTGAAAAGAAATCATCTGAGGTTGAAGATTCCTGATATTGATCGGACGCGCCTTTCCTCTCATGGTTTTGCATCGATCCCTCTTGCCGGAGCACTTGCCATGGGCGCATATTCTAATCTGGAGTCAGTCATGACGACGGTCAACCTGGCGAAGGGGTTGCCGAACGAGCACTATGTTTCCGATGAGGTTTACGAAGAGGAAAAGCGCAACGTCCTGTTCGCGAACTGGTCTGGCGTCGGCTTCGGAGCGGACGTTCCCGATGCGGGCGATGCGAAGCCGGTTGAATTCATGGGCATCCCGCTGCTGCTGGTCCGCGACCACGACGGCTGCGTCGGCGTGTTTCAGAATACATGCCGCCATCGGGGCATGATCCTGATTTCGGAACCGACCAGGGTGCGCGGCGCGATACGCTGTCCCTATCACAGTTGGTGCTACAACCTGAACGGTTCGCTGCGCACGACGCCGCATGTCGGCGGTCCGGGCCGGAACACGCATGAAGACGTCGACCGCGACGAACTGGGGCTGTTCCGCGTGCGATCTTATGTCTGGCGGGACGTGGTTTTCGTGAACATATCCGGCGGTGCGCCCGAATTTACCGAGGTCCACGCGGACCTGATCGCGCGCTGGGCCGAAGTCGAGAAGCCGCTCTATCACAATGGCAGCGACTCCTCGATCACGCTCGACATCAACTGCAACTGGAAGCTGGCGGTGGAAAACTTCTGCGAAAGCTACCACCTGCCCTGGGTCCATCCGGGGCTGAACAGCTATTCCCGTTTGCAGGATCACTACAATATTGCCGAGCCGGGCAAGTATTCGGGGCAGGGAACGTTACTGTACCGGCAATTCCGCGATGCGGAGGGCGCGACATTTCCGGATTTCGATGGTTTGTCCGAAAAATGGGACGAGGGCGCCGAATATATCGCGGTCTACCCGAACGTTCTGCTGGGTGCGCAGCGCGACCATGCCTTTGCCTTTGTCCTGACGCCGGTGGACAAGAGCCATACGCAGGAGCGTATCAACCTCTATTACGCCTCGGAGCAAGTGATCGGCGACGACTATCAGGCCATGCGGGGCGCGAATTCGCAGCTGTGGAAGACGGTCTTTGAAGAGGACGTATTCGTGGTGGAAGGGATGCAAAAGGGCCGTCATGGCCCGATGTTCGACGGCGGGAAATTCTCGCCCGAAATGGACGGTCCGACGCATTGCTTCCATCACTGGGTGGCCAGCCAGTTGCAGGCAGGGCGGTCCGTCGCATGACCGGATGTGTCGCGGGCGGGCTGGCCGGATCGTTTCGGGAAGCTGTGCAGGCGCGATGCGAGCGTAGAGGAATTTTCCAGTGACCACGGAGCGCGACAAGCTGGACGACATGCTGCGGAGCGCGCATGCGCGAGACGACGCGGCGGCACTGACCGAACTCTATACGCGGGCAGCGGATCAGAGCGAGGACAACGGAGACATCGATGCGGCGTGCTTCTACCTGACGCACGCATTCGTTTTCGGCCTGCAATGCGGTTCTGACGCCACCCGCGACCTCCAGGGGCGGTTGTGGCGCTATGGGCGCGAGGTCAGGCCGGAAAGCTAAGGCGCGAAGGCCACTACGGACGTTGCGCGGCTCCCATCGCGACATCTGCATTGCTGGCCAAATCCTCGATTGAATCATACATGACCTGCATCACATAGGCTGCGTTATGTGAATAACCGCCGGGGTCTTTTGCGACGAACTGGTAATTGTAGGTCGCCCTCACCAGTCGCGGCGTCCAGGCCTTGAACTGGTTGGAAAACTCCGCTTCTCCCGCGTCGACCGTACCGTTGGCGTTGCTGTCGACAAAGAAATAAGGGTAGCTGTGCGCGTCGTAGACAATCGGCGTTCCGGCCACGGATGCGGCATAGGTCTGGATCGCCGAGTACAGCAAGCCATGCAGTCCGTCGACTTCGCCGGCAATGCCTTCGGTGACATCGCCGTCGCCGTCATAATCGTTCTTGTCCCTGCCGCTGCGAATGTTCCGCAAAGAGGCTTCGTCCGTCACCCCCTGATGACAGGCCGCGCAATCGTCGACCCGCACCTTTGTTTCGTGCATGTCGTGGCAGGCGATGCAGGTGGAGTATGGCTCGAAATGAATGTTTTGTCCGACGTAGGACTTGTCAGGATACTGATAGGCGCCGCGCGTAACGGACCCCATGAGCGTCGCGCCTGCTGCGAAATAATGCACATTGATGAACCGCAGCTTGTCCGAGACCGCATCGTCGTCAAGCCCGGTAACCGCCGCAGTGACAGTGTCGCTGGATGCCCGGCCTTGATGGCAGGTCATGCAGATCGCTTCGCCGCCCAAGTCCTTGACCTCGACGCCGGAGGGAAAGGTAACGGCGGCCAGATCGACGGTGGCATCGTTATGGCAGGCGATACAAGCAACTCCCGTGCCGACCGGGGCCGGCTGGTCGACCACGCCTGCGGCGGATCCGTCCGCGCCCACGAAATCCCTGAAACCGGGTGTCGAATGGCATTTGGCACAGTTTTCCGGAACAGAGCCTTCGTCGTTCCAGTGGTTGAAAGCCTCGGACGAAAGATCCGCATGCGGCGAACTGGCCCATTTGGAATAGAAGGGGATCGCTGCCTCCGGCACCATGCCCGCCGGAATTTCGCCTTCGGATGTTTCCGCTTCCTGAGCGCTCAGGGGCAGGATGCTGAGGAAGAATGGAGAAGTTGCGCAGAGTATTGCAGCAAAAACAAAAGCGAAAAAATTCGAACTCGCTATCATGGTGATCTCTTTTAATATTTTTAATGCCTTTTCCACGACACCATAACACTTTGCAGCAGATATTTCATGGTGTTAAATTAACGCTTTTCGGGTCAGCCCTCGAAAATAGGATATTATTCAGTAACTGGCCTGGTATCTCGGGCGTTCTTGATCCAAAGGCGGGCTTAAGTGCGGAAATGCACATTACGCGAGATGCGATACGTTGGCGCCCTCATGCCTGTCCGAAAAATAGATCGGCATAAATTAAACGCGAATTGAATTATCGCGATTGCTTGTTCTGGATTGTCCGACCCCAAAAGTTGTGCATCGAAATCATTCTAGAGGTCTGAACGCGATCGCATTTCACCTAGAATTTGCGGATCCAACCCTGTTAAATCGCCAATGTCGCAAGCTTGGATAATGTTTGAACGCGCTCGCTTATAAAGCATTTCGTTGTTTTTCTTGATCATAGGGAACCTGAGCCTTTCAATGCTGACGATAGGCGACGATCCGATAAAGTTCTTGCTTTCTGTAGCCGCATGTATCAGTTCGCGGGCGGCCTTTATGCAAGCTTCATCGCGCATTCCTTCCGCTATAAGTGCCTTTCTGCTTTGTTCGTGCTTCGGGTTTATACAAACCAGATATTTAATTGCGGTAGATAGTTCGGCCGCATCCATGGAATTGATAACTGTGTCGAATCTTTCGCGCGGATAGAGCGCTATTGAAGGAATAGCTGCGTCAAACATCACATAGGAAAAATTTCGCTCGCCGCGATAAAGCGTTGTGTGCTTGTTCGACGTTAAGCGATAGGATCGCCAGAAATCCTGAAACGCGTCTGACAAGAAAGCATTCTTCTTTATCATGAAGCAGTATGAGGCAAAAAAAGGTCGAGACCACTTCCGCCTTGGCTTTGCATTTCCCGGACGGACAAAATGCTGCGTCCCAACAAAATCCGCATGCGCCAACTCCATGTCAGGTATGAGTCCTGAATCCTCGAATATGGGAAACCAGACGCTGTCGTTCAAAACCAGCAAATTGTCAGGCACTACACCCATTTTGCCAAGCAACCAGAGTCCGTCTCTGTATCCGCCAAAGTCATAACCTATATTTGGACGTTCCGCGAAAACCCAGCATCTATTTTTCAGTTCAGTGCGATCTGTTTTGCTTAGCGGGGTATTTGAAATAACAAGCGGTGCGTAGCCTTTGCCTGCGAGGTGGTCACAAGTTCTGAGTATTGATGGTTCGATTCCGTTAGGCTGGTAAATCAAAAAAAGCGCTACATTCCTTTGGTAGC
>JBFFQS010000102.1:0-8067 GCA_041573315.1 Amylibacter sp.
GCGAAAGCCAAGAAGAACAAGGACGGCAAGCTTATCCTGGTGACGGCGATCAACCCGACGCCGGCGGGCGAGGGCAAGACGACGACGACCGTGGGTCTCGGCGACGGGCTGAACCGGATCGGCAAGAAGGCCATGGTCTGTATCCGCGAGGCGTCCCTCGGCCCGTGCTTCGGCATGAAGGGCGGGGCGGCCGGCGGCGGTTACGCTCAGGTGGTTCCGATGGAGGACATGAACCTGCACTTCACGGGCGATTTTCACGCCATCACCTCTGCTCACAACCTGCTGTCTGCGATGATCGACAACCACATCTACTGGGGCAACGAGCTGGAGATCGACCAGCGCCGCGTCACCTGGCGCCGGGTCATGGACATGAACGACCGCGCGCTGCGCGACATCGTGACCTCGCTGGGCGGTGTGGCCAACGGCTTCCCGAGCCAGAACGGCTTCGACATCACCGTGGCCTCCGAGGTCATGGCGATCCTGTGCCTGGCGCTGGATCTGGACGACCTGGAAAAACGCCTCGGCGACATCATCGTGGCCTACCGGCGCGACCGCACGCCGGTCTATTGCCGCGACATCAAGGCCGACGGCGCGATGACCGTTCTGCTGAAGGACGCGATGCAGCCGAACCTGGTGCAGAGCCTCGAGAACAACCCGGCCTTCGTGCACGGCGGCCCGTTCGCCAACATCGCGCATGGCTGTAACTCGGTCGTGGCGACGACGACGGCGCTGAAACTGGCCGATTACGTTGTCACCGAGGCCGGTTTCGGGGCCGATCTTGGCGCCGAGAAATTCATGAACATCAAGTGCCGCAAGGCGGGCATCTCGCCCTCCGTGGTGGTTCTGGTGGCCACGGTGCGCGCCATGAAGATGAACGGCGGCGTCGCCAAGGCCGACCTGGGCGAGGAAAACGTCGACGCGGTGAACAAGGGCTGCGCCAACCTCGGGCGTCACATCGAGAACCTCAAGAGCTTCGGCGTGCCGGTCGTGGTCGCGATCAACCATTTCGTGACCGACACCGATGCCGAGATCCAGGCGGTGAAGGACTACGTCAAGAAGCAGGGCTCCGAGGCGATCCTGTCGCAGCACTGGGAGTTCGGTTCGAAGGGCTCGGAAGAGCTGGCGAAACGCGTGGCGGCTGTGGCCGACTCGGACATGGCGAGCTTCTCGCCGATCTATCCCGACGACATGCCGCTGATGGCCAAGATCGAGACCATCGCCAAGCGCATCTACCGCGCCGACGAGGTTCTGGCCGACAAGAAGGTCCGCAACCAGCTGAAGGAGTGGGAGGCCCAGGGCTACGGCAACCTGCCGGTGTGCATGGCCAAGACGCAGTACAGCTTCTCGACCGACCCGAACCTGCGCGGCGCGCCGACGGGGCACTCGCTGCCGGTGCGCGAAGTGCGGCTCTCGGCCGGGGCAGGCTTCGTCGTCGTCATCTGCGGCGAGATCATGACCATGCCCGGACTGCCGAGAAAGCCGTCCTCCGAAGCCATCATGCTCAACGACAAAGGCCAGATCGAAGGCCTGTTCTGACGCATTTAAATCCGGGGTCCGGTGCGCTACACGGGTACAAAAGACAGCAAGGACTTTTGATATGCACCGCCCCGAAGACTGTAATTCGATGACCGAGCTGCGCGCGGCCATCGACCAACTGGATCAGGAACTGATCGACATGCTGGCGCGTCGCGCGCGCTACATCGACCGCGCGGCGGAGCTGAAACCCGCCGAAGCGATGCCTGCGCGGATTGCCAGCCGGGTCGAACAGGTGGTGATAAATGTCCGGAATGCCGCGGAGTCGCGCGGACTGGAGCCCGATCTGGCCGAAACCCTGTGGCGGCCGCTGATCGACTGGTCCATCCGGCGCGAGGAAAAAATATTGGGGCCGTCAGCCCCGCAGAACGAGGAGAACTGAGAATGTCCGCCCACATCATCGACGGCAAGAAATTCGCGGAAAGCGTCCGTGCCAAGGTGGCCGATCACGTCACACGGCTGAAAGAGGAAAACGGCATCACCCCCGGTCTGGCCGTCGTGCTGGTCGGGGAAGATCCGGCCAGCCAGGTCTATGTCCGCAACAAGCACAAATCGACCGTCGAGGTCGGTATGAACTCGTTCGAACACCGCCTGCCGGCGGACACGTCAGAGATCGACCTGCTGGCCCTGATCGAGCGGCTGAACACTGACCCCGCGGTGCACGGTATCCTTTGCCAGCTGCCGCTGCCCGGCCATTTGAACGAGGAACTTGTGATCAACTCGATCCTGCCGGAGAAAGACGTGGACGGGTTCCATATTTCCAACGTCGGTCTGCTGAGCACGGGGCAGAAATCCATGGTTCCCTGCACGCCTCTGGGCTGTTTGATGATGCTGCGCGATTACCACGGTTCCCTGTCCGGGCTGAACGCCGTCGTCGTCGGCCGGTCCAATATCGTCGGCAAGCCAATGGCGAACCTGCTGCTGAAAGACAGTTGCACGGTGACGATAGCGCATAGCCGGACTAAAGATATCGAGGCGCTCTGCCGCCGGGCGGATATCGTCGTGGCGGGCATTGGCCGGCCGGAAATGATCACCGGAGACTGGGTCAGGGAAGGCGCGACCGTCATCGATGTGGGCATCAACCGCGTGCCGGCGCCGGAGAAGGGCGAGGGCAAGATGAAGCTGGTCGGTGACGTGGAGTTTTCGAGTGTGGTGGATAAGGCCGGCGCGATCACGCCAGTGCCCGGAGGCGTCGGTCCGATGACGATTGCGTGCCTGCTGGCAAACACGTTGACCGCTTGTTGCAGAGCAAATCACCTGTCTGAACCCGAGGGTCTGACTGCGTAATATCAGCGGCGACCGTCTGGCGACGGACGGCACTAATTACACATAGCAGCCCCCTAAGTATCCACCGCCAGACGTCAGGCCGGCTTTCACCCGCCTTGATTTTAACATAGTTCGAGACCCGCAAATTTCAAGAGGTTCGCACCGGCGGATAGTGGCCTATCGCGGCATGGGGACGGCCACTGCGGCCGGGCCGGTCAGCACCGCTACGGCGTTCTCGCCCATCAGTTCGGCCAGCGCGGGGTCGCGCGTTCTCAAACCTCCCGTGTAGGTTCCGAAGGACGGCAGGATGATCCGCCGGGCGTCGATCAGGAAGCAGGGGCGGGTAATGCCGCCGCCACGCGTGCGCAGTGTTGCCTTTGGGTGGAAGTGTCCCGAGACCTCTCCGCTTGCCGCCGGTTCGGCAATGTGCCGAAAGGTCAGCGCGTCGCGCGTGAGTTCCCGCAAGTGCGTGCCGCCGATGTCCACCGGTCCCGCGTCGTGGTTGCCTTCGATCCATATCCACTCCCGTCCTGCCATCAGGCTGGCAAGGTGCTTGTGGTCGGCAACCGTCAATCCGTCGAGCGCTTGCAGATCGTCGAAACTGTCGCCAAGGCAGACAACGGTGGCCGGATCGTATGCGCGGATCGCTTCGGACAGACGGTTCAGCGTGTCGCGGACCTCGTAGGGAGGGATCAGCGTGCCGCGCTGCCGCGCCGTGCGTTCGGATTTCCCCAGATGCAGGTCAGATGCGCAGAGCAGGGACTGCGCGGGCCACCACAGGATGCCGGCAGGCAGGGCAGACAGGCGCGCATCGCGGAAGGTGAAATCATAAGCCGTCATGGCGCCAGAAAATAAGACCGCCGCGCGACATGCAAGCTATTTCAGTCCCGCCTCCCGCATCAGGCGGTCGCTTTCCTCTGCCAGCAGTTGCGCGTCGGCGCTGCCCCTGACCGGAACCTTGCCGACCTCGAGCAGCAGCGGCGCAGCGAAGGGGGTTACATGCGGCGCCTGAACGTGATCGATGCGGCCTGCGGTGCGCGCGAGCATTTCCTCGATCCGCGAATAATCGACCAGCCCGCGCATGGCTTCGGACTGCGTGATCCGCATCAGCAGATGGTCCGGGTCGTATTTTCGGATCGTGTCGTAGAGGATGTCCGACGAAAACGTCGCCTGTCGCCCTGTCTTGCGCTTGCCGGGCAGGTTTTTCTCGATCAGGCCCGCGATGGTGGCGACATTGCGAAAGCTGCGCTTCATCACCGCGTTGCCGCCGAGCCATGTGTCGAGCCCGTCACGCAGGCCGTCTGGCGCGACCAGCGCCACCGCGTTCGTGACCGGTTCCAGCCCCCAGATCAACAGGGCGTAATCGCTGCTGACGAAACCCATTGGTTGCAGGCCGGCATCCTCCATCCGCCGCGTCAGCAGCAGGCCAAGGGTTTGCAGAGCGTTGCGCCCGGCAAAGCCGTAGAGGCAGGTGTGGTGCAGGCCGTTGTACCGAAAACTTTCGACCAGCAGGCGGCCTTCGCGCGGCAGTTGCGAGATGCGGGCCTGCAGAGCCAGCCAATCGGCGGTGTGGCCGGGCAGGGCGGACCAGTCGCCGGCCTCCAGATAGCGGATGATACGATGCGAGAGTTGTGTCGAAGTGGCGAACTTGGTCCCCGAGAATACCGCGATTTTGGGCTTGCGGCCCGCCTGTTTCGTGACCTCGACGGTCATCTCGCGCAGGCCTTCGTAGCGCACGGTCTGGCCGCCGATCAGGAAGGTATCGCCGGGGGTCAGGGTGGCGGCGAAGGCTTCCTCGACCTCGCCCAGCGGGGTGCCGCGCCGGTTTTTCATGCGTACGGCCAGAGTTTCGGTATCGACGATGGTGCCGACGTTCATGCGAATGGATTGCGCCCGGCGCGGGTCGCGCAGCTGCCAACGCCCGTCGGGGGTCTGCACGATCCGCTGCCAGCGGTCATAGGCGCGCAGGGCATAGCCTCCGGTGGCGCAGAAATCCAGACAGGCGTCGAATTGCACGCGGGTCAGCGCGCGGTAGGGGCCGGTGGCGGTGACCTCGGCAAAAAGCGCGTTTGCATCGAACGGGCCGGAGCAGGCGATTAGCAGGATATGCTGGCAGAGCACGTCCAGCGGCGCGTCGGGGCGCGGATCGCCGTCGAGATCGTGCTCTTTGACGGCTTGCAGGGCGGCGACGCATTCGATGATCTCGAACCGGTTGGAGGGCACGATCAGGGCGCGCGACGGCGCGTTGTAGCGGTGGTTCGACCGCCCGATGCGCTGCACCAGACGCTTGACGTTTTTCGGCGCGCCTATCTGGATCACCAGATCGACGTTGCCCCAGTCGATGCCGAGGTCGAGCGATCCCGTGCAGACAATCGCGCGCAATTCGCCCCGGGCCATAGCCGCCTCGACCCGGTCGCGGGCCTCGCGCGAGAGAGAGCCGTGATGCAGGCCGATCGGCAGGTCGTCTTCGTTGGCCTGCCAGAGCGCGTGGAAATAGATCTCGGCCTGCGCGCGGGTATTGATGAAGACCAGCGTTGTGTTGGCCTTTCGGATTGCGTCGAGCACAGCAGGAACCGAATAGACCGCCCCCGCGCCGGACCACGGCGGTGGCTCTTCTGTGACCAGCATCGATATGTCGGGGTCGGGGCCGGGCTCCGCCAGCAGAATCCCGCAGGGCGCGGGATGCGGCGCGAGGAAGCGCGCCAGTGCCTCGGGGTCCTCTACCGTGGCGCTGAGGCCAACGCGGCGCAGGGCGGGCGACAAGGCCTGCAGGCGCGACAGGCACAGCATCAGCTGGTCGCCGCGCTTGCTCTCGGCCAGAGCGTGGGCTTCGTCGATGATCACACGGTGGAGGCCGCCGAAGATGCGCGGCGCGTCCGGATAGGACAAGAGCAGCGCGAGCGACTCCGGCGTGGTCAGCAGGATATCCGGCGGATCGGCGCGCTGTCGCTGTTTCCGGCTATAGGACGTGTCGCCGGTGCGGTCCTCGACCCGCACCGGCAGGCCCATTTCTGCGATCGGGGTTTCGAGGTTGCGGCGAATGTCCGCAGCCAGCGCTTTCAAGGGCGAAATGTAGAGAGTGTGCAAGCCTTTGCCGGAATTTTCGGTCAAATCGACCAGCGAAGGCAGGAATCCTGCAAGGGTCTTGCCGCCGCCGGTCGGTGCTATCAGCAGGGTCGCGGGTTCACGGGCCCGCCGCAGCAGCGCGATCTGGTGCGGATGGACCGACCAGCCGCGTTTCTGAAACCATTCTTCGAAGACGGGTGGAAACACAGGCATAGCGCCAGACATATCCCTGTCCGGCGCTATTGCAACCTGTTTTACAGGCAAATATCAGTGCGCGAAATCGGAGCTTTCGAGGAACAGATGCTCCCAGGCCTTGTCGATCATCTCGGGCGTGAATTCTTCCTTGATGCCTTCGAACTCGCAGATCGAGCGCATCTGGTCAATCAGGAACGGCGCATGGAAAGCGGCATAGCCGTCATCCACCGTCGGATATTTTTTGGTGAACAGATGCACGAGGACATCCTCGCTCAGCGTGACCTTCTTGGCCTTGGCGGTCATCAGATAGATTTGCAGCATCTCTTCGCGCGACGGCGCGTCGATCAGAAGCTTGGACTGAATCCGCCGCAGCGCAGCTTGGTCGAACAGGCGCGACGGGTGGAAGTTGGTGGAGAAGACCACGAGCGTGTCGAACGGCACCGAGAATTTCTCACCCGAAGCAAGCGTCAGAATGTCGTAGTTAGCCTCCATCGGTGTAATCCAGCGGTTTATCATGGCCTGCGGCGGTTCGACCTGACGGCCAAGGTCGTCGACGATGAATACGCCGCCGGCGGCCTTGAGCTGCAGCGGCGCCTGATAGATTTTCGAGGTCTCGTTATAGATCAGCTCCAGCATTGACAGCTTGAGCTCACCGCCGGCGATGACGCAGGGTCTGTTCACCAGATGGAAGCGCTGGTCGAAACGCCCGACCTCACGCCGCAGGGCGGTTGCGTCCTCGTCCATCTGGACCGGCAGGCCGTGGACGACCGGATCGTAGACCGAAATGATCTGTCCATTGTATTCAAGAAACTTAGGTACGAAAATCTTGTCTCCGAGCGCGTCTCGCATGCCATTGGCCAAGGAGGATTTACCGTTGCCCGGCGGACCGTAGAGCAGGATCGACCGGCCGGAGTTCACCGCCGGGCCGAGCTTGCTGAACATGTCCTTCGGCAGGATCATCTTGCGAAAGCCGTAATCCAGATCCTTGCGCGTGATGACGACGTCGCTGATCTTCTGGCGCTCGACCTGTGCCTCGAAAACGGCCAGCGGGACGGGCATTGCGCCGTAGTATTCCGACTGCGCCAAAGCGTCCAGCGCGCGGGCCTTGCCGGCGTCTGTCATCTGGTAGCGTAGCTCGGTGGATTGTTCGGCGGAAATCTGGCCGGTGGTTTCGATCAGGTTCTGTTCGCGGCAGATGTCGATGAGCTCCTGCACGATCGGCGGCGACAAGCAAAGCGATTTGGACAGGCTGGTGAGCGTCTGCAGGTTACGGCGGAACATGGTCTTCAGGAAAATGTCGCGGGCGAAAACCGCGTTGATGCCGGTTTCCATCAGGCTGCGCGGAGCCGGTGGCTGGCTCACATTCGTTTCGGAGAACTGCTTCTCGGGCTTCTTGGTCAAGCCGAGCGTCCGCCCGAGGATCGACCCCTTGTCCTGTGGTTGCTGGGCCTGTTCCGGTGTTGCGCGCGGTGCGGGTTTTTCGCCGCGCATGGCGGCGCGCAGGCTGTCTGCCTCTTGCGCCTGTGCTGCTGCGTCTTCCGGCGATTTCCGTTTTTTTGGTATCAAAATTGACATCTGGACTTTCCGCCTTTTTTACTGCCGTCGCTCTGCAATTTACTTCAAATTTTGCACACCATAAAGTGTTTCGCGGGCCGTGCCGGAAGATGTTTGCTTGCACCGTATCTATTTTACACTGTTTTGACTGATATTTACCGGAATTGGCCGCCCGTTCCTGTCAAAAGCCGGTTATCTGCTGAAATCCTGCGAGGCCGACAACCGTTATGAATTGACCGTCGCGGACCGGACCGGTCTGTTCATTCCGCTATAGAGGAACCGTCAGGTTACCATGCGTTCAATATCTGCAGCGCGTTATAGAACACGAGCGTTGCCGCCAGCGGCAGGCCGAAAGGAAATTTCGAGAGGTCGCGATAGGACTCCCATCCCCGAATCACGGGTTCCAGCGCTGATAAGCGTCCCAAAGCGCGATGAAGCCACACCGCGAGCAGA
>JBFFQS010000103.1:0-8059 GCA_041573315.1 Amylibacter sp.
CGGCAAGGTCAAGGTCATGGCCATGATCACCGAACGTGTCGCGGCAGGCGTTGCCTTCATGCCGTTCCACTTCGGCGGGCATTATCAGGGCGAGGACCGGCGGAGCAAATACCCCGAAGGGGCCGATCCGTACATCCTGGGTGAGTCAAGCAACACGGCGCAGACCTACGGCTATGACTCGGTAACACAGATGCAAGAGACCAAGGCGACTCTCTGCAAAATCTATACGGCTTGAGGAGGGCTTGAATAATGGCTAGAGCAAAATTTCTTTGCGATGCTGAACGCTGCATAGAATGCAACGCCTGCGTCACCGCCTGTAAGAACGAGCACGAGGTGCCCTGGGGCATCAACCGGCGCAAAGTTGTTACGATTGGCGACGGTAAACCGGGCGAGCGCACGATCTCGGTCGCGTGTATGCACTGTTCCGATGCGCCCTGCATGGCGGTTTGTCCGGTAGATTGTTTCTACCAGACGGAGGATGGCATCGTGCTGCACTCCAAGGACCTGTGCATAGGCTGCGGCTACTGCTTCTACGCGTGTCCGTTCGGCGCGCCGCAGTACCCGCAAGCCGGCAACTTCGGCAGCCGCGGCAAGATGGACAAGTGCACCTTCTGTGCCGGCGGCCCGGAGGAAAACCACTCGACAGCCGAGTTCGCGAAATACGGCCGCAACCGTATTGCCGAGGGCAAGCTGCCGATCTGTGCGGAAATGTGTTCCACCAAGGCCCTGCTGGCCGGCGATGGCGACACGGTTGCCAACATCTACCGCGAGCGTGTTATCGCACGCGGCTTCGGTTCGGGCGCATGGGGTTGGGGCACTGCCTACGACCAGAAGGCCGGCAGCCTCTAGGCTGACGGGTCTTGCTGCAAGCAGCAACAATCCGGGTGTCGCCTTTTTGGGCGGCACCCGAAACAACCTTGATCTTATGAGGATGAATTTATGGGCGAGTCCCGTTTGTATCCAATCTTTGTCAGCATATTCATTCTTCTGGCATCGGCCTTTGCCGTAACCGCGCAGGACGCCACCACCGATCCGCGCGCGTCAACCGGCGGCGCTCAGACCCTCGCCGACATCATGCGCCGGCAAGAAGGATTGAAAATGGACGACAGCTTCCGCTCGGAAGCCACCG
The DNA here is from genome assembly GCA_041573315.1 of Amylibacter sp. Taxonomy (GTDB): domain Bacteria; phylum Pseudomonadota; class Alphaproteobacteria; order Rhodobacterales; family Rhodobacteraceae; genus Amylibacter. The sequence continues at coordinate 1,130 of JBFFQS010000103.1, forward strand.
GCAATCCCGAAGCGGCAGCCCCGACGAGCGGCCAGCTCGGCACGCTTGGTGGGGTGTCCGACTCGGAACTCTGGCGCGGCCTGCGCTATGACAAGCTCGACGTGATCCCATCCGCCAAGGGGCCGGCGAGCAGCGTGCTGTTTCAGGACGGCGGGATGTGGTGGCTCGAAGTGCGCCGGGGACCGCTGAAAGACTACGGCGGTTACGCCCTTCTCGGAATGCTCGGCCTGCTGGCCCTGTTCTTCTTGATCAAGGGGAGAATTCGTATTGAAGGCGGCCCCTCGGGGCAAAAGATTCTGCGTTTCAAGCTGATAGAGCGGTTCGGCCACTGGCTGATGGCCGGCTCCTTCGTTCTGCTCGGTATCACGGGCCTTATTTCGTTGTTCGGGCGCTTCGGCCTGATACCGCTGATCGGCAAGGAAGCCTTCGCGGCAATCGCGGCGGTCAGTATTTTCGTCCACAACTGGATCAGCTGGGGTTTCATGGCCGGACTGGTACTGGTGTTCTTCATGTGGATTCTCGAGAATATCCCGAACCGGCACGACCTGAAATGGCTGGCCATGGGCGGCGGATTTTTTGGCAAGGGGCACCCGCCTGCCAAGAAGTTCAACGCCGGACAGAAGATCATCTTCTGGATCGTGGTCGTTTTCGGCGTCTCGATCTCAATCTCGGGACTTTCGTTGCTGTTCCCGTACCAACTGCCGCTGTTCGGCGCCACGTTCGAGCATCTGAACACACTCGGCATCCCGCAAATGCTGGGGCTCGGCGAACTGGAAACCCAACTTGCGCCGCATGAGGAAATGCAATTCGCGCAGTTGTGGCATTCCATCATCGCCTTTGCCTTCATCGCCGTGATATTTGCCCATATCTATATCGGCTCTGTCGGAATGGAGGGCGCTCTGGATGCCATGACGACAGGCGAGGTCGACAAGAACTGGGCCAAAGAACACCACAACCTCTGGGTGGAAGAACTGGAGCAGGCGGAAAAATCCGCCGCTGAAAGATCCGGCGCGACGCCTGCCGAGTAAAGAAGTGTGATCTGCATTCAATAAGGCAAATGGATAAGCGCCGATTTCCACCGGACTTGCCAATTCCATGACAAACAAAAGGGCGGAGAATTCTCCGCCCTTTTGTTTGTACGCAAATCCGGCTTTATCAGCGCGGATGCAGCCACTTCGGCAGGAAGCTGTACGCGTCCTCCGTCATCTTCGCATTGAACTCCACTGAATTCTCTTTCAGCAAATTCTGGAGTGAACCGTCGTTGAACGCATCGAAAGTCTCGGTCGCGCCTCCGACATGGGTGCCCCCGACAAAGATTTGCGGGATCGTCGGAGTGCCGAGTTTCTGGCGCAGAACCGCGCGGATGTCGCCGCCCCGATTGTCCTGCTGATAGGCGGCCGAATCCAGATCGACGGAAACGAAGGCGATGCCGGCCTCGGCAAACAGTTTGCGCACGGACCAGCAGAATTCGCACCATTCCAGCGCAAATAACACTACAGGCGCCTCTGGATCACCGAGCGTTTTTTCAACGAATGAAACCGCTTCGGGGTTCAACTGCTCATCGGCGTTTGCCGCAGCAGGCGCAGGCCCGCCGCTGACATCGAACCGGAACCGCGGCGTGGAGGCGGAGATTTCCAATTCTTCCTGTGACATGGTTTCCGACACACCTTCGAACATCGGAGTGGACAAGTAGCGCTCGCCCGTGTCAGGCAACATAGCCAGAATTTTGGCGCCGCGGGGTGCAGTTTCTGCGACCTTCAGAGCTGCCGCAAAAGTGGCCCCTCCGCTTATGCCGCAAAAAACACCCTCTTTGGCGGCCAGGTCGCGGGCGCATCGCAGCGCATCGGAGCCTGCAACCGGCTGGTTGATGTCGATCAGATGCGCATCCAGAACGTCCTCGGCCAGTTTCGGAACAAAGTCCGGCGACCAGCCCTGCATGAGATGCGGACGGAAATTCGGATGGCTTGCGGCGGCGCTGCCGTCGGCATTGCGCGGCTGCACGAAATCGCTGGTCAGCAGTTGCGAGTTATCCGGCTCCGCCGCGACGACCTTGGTGGCGGGACTTTCGGCTTTCAGCACCCGCGCCACGCCTTTCAGCGTCCCGCTGGTTCCAAATCCCGTGACCCAGTAGTCCAGACCGATATCGGCGAAATCGCTCAGGATTTCTCGAGCCGTGGTGCGCGAATGTATGTCCGGATTGGCTTCGTTCTCGAACTGGCGGGTATAGAACCAGCCGTGCTTCTCGGCCAGTTCCCTGGCTTTGGCAATCATGCCCGTACCCTTTTCTGCGGCAGGCGTCAGGATAACCTTCGCGCCAAGAAACCGCATCATCTTGCGCCGCTCGACACTAAAATTCTCGGCCATTGTGATGACCAGAGGATACCCCTTCTGCGCGCAGACCATCGCCAGGCCGATACCGGTATTGCCACTGGTGGCCTCGATCACGGTCTGGCCGGGCTTCAGCGATCCGTCGCGCTCGGCCGCCTCTATGACGCCAAGCGCCAGCCGGTCCTTGACCGAGCCCATCGGATTGAACGCCTCGAGTTTCACGTACAACTCGACATCCTTGGGGCCAATATTGTTGACCCGCACAACCGGTGTCTGGCCGATAGTGTCGAGGATGGAAGGTCTTATGCCGGTCATTTTCCGCATCTCTTTTGAGTTTTCCGCGCCGGGCCCTGTACGGGCCGCCTCTGAAAAGTTGTCAAATATTGTATCAGGCATGGCTGTGGTTTCCTATCCGTAAAGGTTGATTTCAGACCAGAACCGGCAAAACGCAATGCGCCAAGGTCGCACCGGTCAGTGTCGCCGTGCCAATTACAATCGGAGTTGCGTTCACAACGCCCCGGTTGCGAGGCCATAAGGAATAGGGTCCGACCACGTTCAGCGGGCGTGGCAAGGGTTCTACAGCGGCGAACGCGGTTTTTTCGAATTTGTCAGTCATAGTCATTTTTTCCTCCATTGATCAAAATTCTTGCAACCTTTTTGACCTGCAGAGGGGAAACAGGCGTCAATCCCGCACGTTCGGCACCGTGAATTCAGTGTCAAAACACGCAATTCTGTTCAAAATCGCTTATTTAGGTCTATATTTCATGGAAACACCGATCACAGTCGAACGGTGTTGCATCTTGGGAGCCGCCAGCAATGATCCACATCGACCTCTTTGGGAAACTGCAGGTTTCGGGGTCCGAGGGCAGGTCAATCGCGATTTCCGGGGCCAAGACGCAGGGTCTTATTGCTTATCTCGCACTCAACACCGAGCTGCCGCCGTCGCGTGACCGGCTGATGGCTCTGTTCTGGGGCGACCGGTTCACCGAACAGGCACGCCAGAGCCTGCGGCAGGCAATTTCCAAATTGCGGCGGGTATTCAGCCCCGAGGGCGGGGATGTCATTCTGGTCGAGGATGATCGCGTAGGGTTGAACCCGGCAAAGGTGGTCGTGGATGTGGACCGTTTCGCCTTGCTGGCACGCGATCCCTCCGCCGAAAAGGCGATCGAAGCGGTTTCCCTGCTGAAAGGCCCCCTGCTGGACGGACTGTTCGGGCAGCAGGCGGAATTCGACGACTGGATCGCGTCGGAACGACAGCGCGTGGCCACACAGGCAGGCAAGATCTTTGAACGCGCCGCAAAAGAACACGTCAGGAGCGGCCGGGTGTCCGAGGCGATTGCAACGGCGCGAAAACTCATTGCGCTCGATCCTCTGCGGGATGCCTCGCAGATAATTCTGATCAGGATCCTGGCTCAGTCCGGCGAGCGTGCAGCGGCCATTCAGCAGTTCAATGCCTATAACGAGACCCTGCAACGGGAGTTGGGTGTCGGCGCGGGGCCGGACCTGATGAAGCTCATGACTGAAATCAGGTCGGAGACGTTCGCAAGAGTGGTCGAGGTGCCGGAGGCGCAACCGGATGACGCCCCTGCTCCTGTGCCGGAAAGCAAGCCGCGCGAAAACGAGCGCGTCAGGATCGCGGTCGTACCCTTTGCCACGCTGGCGCCCGGAGCCGAACAAGAGATGTTCGTCGAGGGACTGTCACAGGATATCACCACCAACCTTTCGCGGTTCCGCTGGCTGGACGTCCATGCCAGCCTGTCGCTGGAAGGCCCGCGCCTGACCGCCGCCGACATGGCGCAGCTCGGCAAGGAACTCGGTCTGAATTATGTGGTGCATGGATCGCTCCGCACCCACGGCAAGAACCTGCGGTTGACGGTGCAACTGGCCGATCCGGCCAGCGGCAGGTACCAGTGGGTCGAGCGCTACGATCGCGTGACGGACGATATATTCGACGTTCAGGACGAATTGTCGGATACGATCGCCGCCTCGATCGAGGCCGAACTGGAACGCGCCGCCGGCAACGAAGCGCGCTTGCAAGACACCGAGGACATGAGCGCCTGGGACAACTATCACCGCGGCCTCGCCATCCAGTACGAGTTCAGCGCGAAGACCAACGCCGAGGCGCAGAAATTCTTTCGGCGCGCTATTGAAATGGACCCCAATTTTGCCGCCGCCTATGGCAGGCTTGCCTATGCACTGGTGATTTCCGCCATCTATTTCGAGGCGGAAAACGTGCCGGAGCTTCTGGACGAGGCGCTGGCCCTAGCCCGCAAGTCCTGTCAACTGGATCATGACGATGCGGTAGGCCGGTTCGCGCTCGGTCGTGTTTATCTGGCGCGCGGAGAGTACGACCGCTCGCTGACGGAACTGAAAACCGCCATCAATCTGAACCCCGGCATGGCCCAAGCGCATTGCGGGTTGGGGGACTCGCTTGCCTATTCCGGTCATCTGGACGAGGCGATGGACTGTTTCAACGAGGCCGTCCGGCTCAGCCCATCCGACCCTTACCGCTGGGCGTTCCTCAGCTATGGCGCAACAGCGCTGCTTTTCGATCGCGAGTTTGAAAAGGCCGCGGACTGGGCTGCGCAGGCTGAAAGCGTTCCGAACGCCCACTACTGGGCCACCGCGATCCGCACCTCGGCGCTCGGGCACCTCGGCGAATTCGAGCGCGCGACATCTGCCCTCGCGGAACTGAAAGAAAAAAGGCCGGGTATCACTTGCGACTGGGTGCGCGAGAGATTGTTCTATCTGCGCGATCCCGATCAGGTGGAGATATATGTTGAAGGCTTGCGTAAAGCTGGTCTGAAATAACCTTAATTTCGATATTCAAATTATTGTTAAATATATGTTTTATATAATGATGGTCGGCAAGGCCTGCCCCGCCGACCGGTCAGGATTCTACATCAGCATCTGGCCGCCGGCCTCCAAAAATCCCATCGTGTGCCCGGCGCCGGCCAGTTCCGCGCCTTCGATCAGGTCCTCCTGCTTGATCCCCTTGGCATCCGCGCAGGCCTTGCAAACCCAAAGGACGCCACCCTTTTCAAGGTAACCGTTAATCAGTTCCTGCATCGGCGCATAGCCGTCCGCCTGCATTGCCTCGGTCTTGCCCTTCATCGCAAGATCCGTACCGGCGTTGGTCAGGAAGACGCGGGCATCGCCCCTGCCTGCGGCTGCGTTGCCAACGACGAGGGCTACGCTGGCTTTTTCAACGTCGTCATTGCCCCAGCTGTTGTTGATCAGAAATGCCATTTTAATTCTCCTTTGCGTGGCTTCCGTTTTGAATGATTTCACTGTGCCGAAAGTCTGTGAAGCGATTGTGATTCGGTCAGGAAACCCACCGGAAATCCGGCGTGAATTCTGCCTGCACCGCGTGATTTCAAGGTCGCGGGCCCAAGGCGGCTTTCAGGGCCGCGACGACACAGTCGATTTCTTCCATCGTGTTGTCGTCTGACAGCGAAAACCGGATCGTTCCCATGCCGACCTCCAGACTGACCCCCATCGCGATCAGAACAGACGACATCGTTACGCATCCGGCGTGGCAGGCGGAGCCCGTGGTCGCCGCGACATGTGGCATCTTCGCCAGAAGATCGGCACCTATTTGGCCGGGAAAGCTTATGCTCAATGTATTCGGCACCCGACGCACCGGATGGCCGTTCAGCACCACGCGCGTACCGAAGGCCGCCGTCAGTTGCTCCCAGAAATAGTCGCGCAGCATGCGCACGCGGTCCGGATTCTTACGGCGCGCCAGCTCGGCGGCGGCCCCGATGCCGGCGGCCAGCAGCGCACTCTCGGTTCCGGCACGCCGCCCGCCCTCGTGACCTGCCCCATGCAGCAGCGGCGCCGGACGCAGGCCCTTGCGGATATAAAGCGCTCCTATCCCGTTCGGCCCGCCGAACTTGTGCGACGCCAGCGACAGCATATCAACACCGAGGTCGCGCACATCGACCCGGATTTTGCCAACGCTCTGGGCTCCGTCTGTATGCATGTTCACGCCGGCTTCGGCCGCTACTGTGGCGATATCCCTGATCGGCTGGACAGTTCCGGTTTCGTTGTTGGCCTGCATGATCGAGATAAGGACCGTCTGCCCGGTGATCGCAGCGCGCACGGCCTCGGGATCAACCCGGCCATAGCGGTCGACCGGCAGCACGGTGACCTGTGCACCCCGGGTCTTGAGAAACCGCAATGGGCGCATGATGGACTCGTGCTCAACCGCACTGGTGATAAAGTGATTTCCGGTACGCCCGGCCATATTCCAAATCCCCTTTAGCGCGAAGTTGTTCGATTCCGTGCCGCCGCTGGTAAAAACGATCTCCTCCGGCTTGGCGCCAATCAGGTCGGCTACCGACTGCCGGGCCGCGGCGATACAGGTCTTTGCCTTGCCAGACGCCCAGTGACCGCTCGACGGATTGCCGAAGGCGTCCATAAGATAGGGCAGCATGGCCGCAGCCACCTTGTCGCTGGCCTTTGCGCTACCGTTCGTGTCCATATAAATGTTGGGTGTTTGCGGTGTGAATATCGCGTTCATTTCGAGTGCCCTTTCCGTTTGCTTTCCAAGAAAGATCGAACGAGCGGATAATTTTCCCGTCGCGGCGGGCGTCAATC
>JBFFQS010000104.1:0-8050 GCA_041573315.1 Amylibacter sp.
AATAGGGCGGATGATTGCCCAAGAAGAGAATTTGCTGCTTTTAAACATTAACTGCTGTCGTTAGAAATACTTCCAACGACAGCAGGATATAACATGGCAAAAGATAAAGACACCAACCCGCCCAGATCCAAGGCTCTGGACTATCACGAGTTTCCGAAACCCGGAAAGCTGGAAATTCGCGCCACGAAACCGATGGACAACGGCCGCGATCTTTCGCGTGCTTACAGCCCCGGCGTGGCCGATGCCTGCATGGAGATCAAGGCGACTCCCGAAGATGCGGCGCGTTATACGGGCCGCGCCAATCTGGTGGGAGTGGTTTCAAACGGAACGGCGGTTCTGGGGCTTGGCGACATCGGCCCGCTGGCGTCGAAACCGGTGATGGAAGGCAAGGCCGTTCTTTTCAAGAAATTCGCCGGCATCAACTGTTTCGATATCGAGGTTAACGAACGCGACCCGCAAAAGCTTGCTGATATCGTCGCCGCGCTGGAGCCGACCTTCGGCGCCATCAACCTCGAAGACATCAAGGCGCCGGAATGTTTCGCGGTCGAGGCCCTTTGTAAAAAGAAGATGAATATTCCGGTATTCCACGACGACCAGCATGGCACTGCCATTGTTGTGTCCGCCGGTGCCACGAACGCCCTGCATCTGGTTGGTAAATCCTTCGAGGATATCAGGGTCGCTTCCGCCGGCGGCGGCGCGGCGGGCATCGCCTGCCTGAACATGCTGATGAAGCTGGGTGTGAAGCGTGAAAACATTTGGCTGGCGGACAAGGACGGCGTGATCCGCAAGGGCCGGGAGACTCCGTTCACCGACCAGCAGCGCGATTTCGCGCAAGACACCGACAAGACAACTCTGGCCGAGATCGTGGAGGGCGCGGACCTGTTCCTGGGTCTGTCGGGCGGCAACATCCTGACGCCTGAAATGGTCAAGACGATGGCGGACAAGCCGATCATTTTCGCCCTTGCCAATCCCGTACCGGAAATCATGCCGGATGTCGCCAGAGAGGCCGTTCCGGATGCGATTATTGCCACGGGCCGGTCGGATTTCCCGAACCAGGTAAACAACGTTCTGTGTTTCCCGTTCATCTTCCGCGGCGCGCTCGATGTCGGCGCGACCGAGATCAACGATGCGATGAAGGTCGCCTGCACGAACGCAATCGCGGAACTGGCGCGGACACCGTCTTCGGCGGAAACGGCGGCGGCCTATGTCGACGAAAAACTGGTTTTCGGACCGGACTACCTGATCCCCAAGGCCTTTGACCAGCGCTTGCTGTCCGTAGTGGCCCTGGCCGTCGCACGCGCTGCGATGGAAAGCGGCGTAGCGACACGTCCGGTTGATCTGGAGGCCTATGCGGCCGAACTGGATGCCCTTATTCACAGGACAGCGATGATCATGCGGCCAGTCTTTGACGCCGCCCGCCACTCTTCGCGCCATATCGTCTTTGCCGAGGGCGAAGATACCCGCATTATCCGGACGGCGCATGCCATGATCGAAGAGGGCGTCGACACGCCGATCCTGATCGGACGGCCGGAAGTCATAGAACTGCGCTGCCAGCAAATCGGTTTGTCGGTCGATGCTCTGAAAGAATTCAAGATAGTTAACCCGGAAAACGATCCGCGGTTTTGGGAATACTGGACCAGCTACCACAAGATCATGGAACGCGAGGGCGTCACACCCGACACAGCAAAGGCGATCCTCAGAACCAACACGACGGCGATCGGCGCGGTCATGGTTCATCGCGGCGAGGCGGACAGCCTGATCTGCGGGACCTTCGGCCAATACAAATGGCACCTGAAATACATCCGGCAAATCCTGGGTCGGGAAGGGCTGCATCCTATCGGCGCCCTGTCCGTCATGATATTGGAGGACGGGCCGCTTTTTATAGCGGATACGCATGTCCACAACCAACCGAACGCGCGGCAGATGGTCGAGATCGTCATTGCAGCCGCCCGCCACGTCCGCCGCTTCGGCGTCGAGCCAAAGGTCGCGCTGTGTTCTTCGTCGCAGTTCGGCAATCTGGACAGCGCATCGGGCATCGTGATGCGGGAAGCATTGGCCATGCTGGACGAGATGGATGTGAATTTCGAATACGAGGGCGAGATGAATTCCGATACCGCGCTCAATCCGGAATTGCGGGAGCGTCTGTTCCCGAACTCCCGAATGGAAGGTAAGGCCAACACGCTGATTTACGGAAACTCGGATGCTGCGGGCGCGACCCGTAACATCCTCAAAGAGGTCGCGCATGGGCTGGAGGTCGGACCGATCCTGATGGGAATGGGCAACCGCGCCCACATCGTCACGCCATCGGTAACCGCGCGGGGTCTTCTCAATACCGCCGCACTCGCCGGAACGTCGGTTGTCACATACGGCTAAGGTAATCGGCGCACGCACCTTCATGGAAATGCGCCGATCACTTTCAGCGGGACTGTGGTAAAAATGACAGGTTGGTGTTTTTGCTAAGCTTTTCAAATATCGTGACTTTTACGTTATCGCTAACAATTTAGTTTAGTGCTAAACTTTCTTATCGATAGATTGCTATTCCAATTCTGGATGAATCTATCTATTCCGGGAACTGAAAACCTGAATCCTACGAACAGGAAGACCAGAAAATGAAAAGAAATCGAAACGTTAAGATCGTCGCGACGCTTGGCCCCGCCTCCAGCAGCCACGAGGTTATCAAGGACTTGTTTCTTGCCGGAGTTGACGTTTTTCGCCTGAACATGAGCCACGGCACGCATGACGATATCCGCGCGCGGCACAGCGTTATTCGCAAAGTGGAAGAGGAAGTCGGGCGTCCGATCTGCATTCTGGCCGATCTGCAGGGGCCGAAACTGCGCGTCGGCACCTTTGCAAACGGTCCTGTGAAACTCTCTGCCGGCGACAGCTTCCGGGTTGATCTGGACGAAACGCCGGGCTCGCAAGACCGCGTCTGCCTGCCTCACGTCGAGATTTTCAAAGCCATGGAAAAAGGGTCGCGCCTGTTGGTCAACGACGGCAAGATCGTTCTGCGCGTTACGTCCTTCAGTGATGAACATGCCGATTGCGTGGTTGAAGTCGGCGGCGAGATTTCCGACCGCAAGGGTGTGAACGTTCCCGATGTTGTCCTGTCGCTGGATGCGCTGTCCCCGAAAGATCGGGAAGACCTTGAATTCGCCTGCGAACTGGGTGTCGAATGGCTGGGATTGTCGTTCGTCCAAAAGGTCTCGGATATCGACTCCGCCCGCGAGCTTGCCAAATCGCGTGCAAAGGTCCTGACCAAGGTCGAAAAGCCTGCTGCCGTCAAAAACTTCACGGAAATCCTGGAGGCATCTGACGGGATCATGGTCGCGCGTGGCGACCTTGGGGTCGAGATGCCGCTGCAGAGTATACCGAGCATCCAGAAATCGCTGATCCGGCAGTGCCGGAATGTCGGCAAGCCGGTCATCGTGGCGACGCAGATGCTGGAGAGCATGATTTCCTCGCCGATCCCGACGCGGGCCGAAGTCTCCGACGTCGCAACGGCGATTTACGAGGGCGCGGACGCGGTGATGCTGTCTGCGGAATCCGCAGTCGGAAAATATCCGGCGATTGCTGTAAAAACGATGGATGAAATAGCCCAGTCGGTCGAGAGCGATCCGACTCACCGGGCGATCATCGAGGCCTCGCGCACAAAGGGGCGTTCGGACATATCGCATGCTATCGCGGTCGCGGCCCGGGAGGTCGCGGAAACGACGGCGCTGAAGGGTATCTGCTGTTTCACGACGTCAGGCACGACCGCCTATCTGGTTGCACGCGAGCGGCCCCGTGTTCCGGTTATCGCACTGACCCCTTCGCGGAATACCGCGCGCACTCTCAGCCTCGTCTGGGGGCTGCATTGTTTTCAGACCGGACACGTAAAGGAATTCAAGGATGCCGTCGGTGAAGCCGTTAGAGCAGCCAAGGAGGACGACTTCGCCAAAAAAGGCGAAACCATCGTCGTTACAGCGGGTATTCCGTTCAACCAGGCCGGTTCGACCAACATCATCAGGGTTGCCGAAGTCGATTAGGCTGCAGCCCGCAGTCAGACAAGATGAACCTGACCCAAGGCCCGCCGGGATCGTTCCGGCGGGCCTTTGCTTTTACGGTCCAATAATCTTCGCCTTGTTTCGGCATCACAAAATGTGAAACACTGGGGCCGCAGAACCACAAAGGAAGCAGTGAATGCGGTGTTTGATCCAGCGTGCCAGCGAAGCGAGCGTTACCGTCGACGGTCAGGTTATCGGACAGATCGGTCCGGGTCTGGTGATCCTTGTTTGTGCGATGCACGATGACACCGAAGCCGACGCAAAGGCGCTGGCGGGCAAGGTTTCCAAGCTGCGGATATTCCGCGACGATCAGGACCGGATGAACCGGTCCGTGCTGGATGCCGGCGGATCGGCTCTTGTGATCAGCCAGTTCACGCTGGCCGCGGACACGTCGCGCGGAAACCGGCCCGGTTTTTCAAGCGCCGCCAGACCGGAGCAGGGCGAGGCATTGTATCTGACCTTTGCAAAATTCCTGTCCGAGCTTGGGGTTCCGGTTGAAACGGGTCGCTTTGGCGCGGATATGAAGGTATATTTGATAAACGACGGGCCGGTGACAATCTGGATGGACACGGCCGCCTGATGTGCCGTGTAGCCGGCTTGCTACAGGATCTGCTATGAGAAATCTTCGACCGATTCCAGTTCTGCTCCTTTTTTCGCTTTTGGCCTGTGCCGAGCTTGGGAAAGAGGCTTGCGAACAGGGGGACTGGCTGACGATCGGGCAGCGTGACGGAAGCCTCGGACGGGGCGGGGAGTACGTTGAACGTCATGTTGGAAACTGCGCAAAATATGACATCGGTGTTGACAGAGACCTCTGGGAGCAGGGCCGCCAGCAGGGATTACGGGTATTCTGTACGCCACAATCACAGTATCAGGCTGGCCGTGACGGCAGGCCTTTTAACGAGATTTGCGCGGAGGAGAACCTGCCGGTTCATCGTGAAGCCTATGACAAGGGGCGGAAATACTACACGCTGACACGAAGGATCGAGATGCTGCGGGCGGAAATCAGCGATTTGCGGCGAGATGCGCTGGCCTCAAGCGATCCGCGTACTTCCCTGGCCGGTGCGGAGCTCGAAGCCTTCATGCTGCGCATGGATATCGACATACTGCTGCGGGAGCGCCAAAAATACGAGTCGCCCTAGATCCGCTCAAAGTCGGCCCCGACCTTGACACTGGTCAGCGAATAGAGGTCATGTGAAAACACCGGGAAGCCTGATCGGATCGGTCCCCGGGCGCTTGACCACCGGAGGAATAATATGTCTGCAAGTGACGCTTTCAATCAGGACATCGGCGAACGGCTGGCGGGTCTGCGCGAAGAAGGACTGTACAAAACCGAGCGGGTCATAACGACGCCGCAGGCGGGGCAGGTCGCCCTGAAGGGCGAACAGCCGGTGATCAACCTATGCGCGAACAACTATCTTGGACTGGCCGACAGCCCCGAGTTGATCGAGACCGCCAAGGTAGCGCTGGACCGCTACGGTTATGGCATGGCGTCCGTGCGGTTTATCTGCGGCACGCAGGAAGAACATAAAGAGCTGGAGGGCAGGCTGGCGCGGTTTCTGGGGTTTGAGGACGCGATCCTCTACTCCAGTTGTTTCGATGCCAACACCGGTCTGTTCGAGACATTGCTGGGGCCTGAAGATGCCATCATTTCGGATGCCTTGAACCACGCTTCGATCATCGACGGGATACGTCTGTGCAAGGCGCAGCGTTTTCGCTACGCCAACTCGGACATGGGCGATCTGGAGGATAAACTGAAACAGGCCGCTGGCGCGCGCCACCGGCTCATCGCCACGGACGGCGTGTTTTCCATGGACGGCTATTACGCGCGTTTGCGGCACATCTGCGATCTGGCGGAGAAATACGATGCCATGGTCATGGTGGATGACAGCCACGCGGTCGGTTTTGTCGGCGATGGCGGGCGCGGGACGCATGAGCGATCCGGGGTTATGGGCCGCGTCGATATCATGACCGGCACGCTCGGCAAGGCGCTGGGCGGCGCGTCGGGCGGCTACACCGTTGCCAGCCGCGAAATCGTCGATTGGCTTCGGCAGCGCTCTCGCCCCTATCTGTTTTCGAATACGCTGGCGCCGGTCATAGCCGCGACCTCGATCGAGGTGCTGAATATACTGGAAGGGGACGGCAACCAGCGTGCCCGCCTTTGGCGCAACGCCGCGCATTTTCGCGGCAAGATGGGTGATCTCGGTTTTGAACTTCTGCCAGGCGAGCATGCCATCATTCCGGTGATGCTGCGCGATCCGAAACTCGCGCAGGACATGGCGCGGCGGCTACATGAACAGGGGGTTTTTGTCACGGCGTTCTCCTTTCCGGTCGTGCCGCGTGATCAGGACCGCATCCGCACGCAGATGTCGGCGGCGCATACAATCGAACAACTGGATCAGGCCATCGCGGCATTCGCCCGCGTGGGCAGGGATATAGGGATCATCACATGAAAAACGAAATGCGCGCTTTGGTGAAATCAAAACCGGAGGTCGGCCTCTGGATGGAGCGTGTTCCCGTGCCGGAGATCGGCCCGAACGACGTGCTGATCAAGGTAAAAAAATCCGCGATCTGCGGCACCGACGTGCATATCTGGAACTGGGACGAGTGGTCGCAAAAGGTCGTCCCCGTTCCGCTGGTCACGGGCCACGAGTTCGTCGGAGAGATCGCTGAGCTCGGCTCTGCTGTCGAAAACCTGAACCTCGGCCAACGCGTATCGGGCGAGGGGCATATCACTTGTGGCCATTGCCGGAATTGCCGCGCGGGCAAGGGCCACCTGTGCCGTAATACTCTGGGCGTCGGCGTCCAGCGGGCGGGCAGTTTTGCCGAATACCTGTCCCTGCCGCAGCAGAACGTGGTGCCGATCCCGGACGACATTCCCGACGATATCGCCGCGATTTTCGACCCCATGGGCAATGCGGTTCACACCGCGCTGTCCTTTGATCTGGTCGGCGAGGACGTTCTGGTCACCGGCGCTGGGCCGATCGGGATCATGGGGGCGCTGGTGGCGCAGAAGGTCGGCGCGCGTAAGGTGGCCATAACAGATATCAACCCGGTGCGGCTGAAACTGGCGCAGGATATGGGTGTCGAATATGTCGTGAACGCGCAGGAAAAGACCCTGCGCGAGCTTATGGAAGACATGGGCATGAAAGAGGGCTTTGATGTCGGTCTGGAAATGTCCGGCTCGCCGCATGCGATGCGCGACATGATCGATGTAATGAACAACGGCGGCAAACTGGCGCTGTTGGGCATCGCGCCCGTAAAATTCGAGATCGACTGGAATAAGGTCATCTTCAAGATGCTGCACATCAAGGGCATCTACGGCCGCGAGATCTTCGAGACATGGTACAAGATGATCGCGCTGGTCCAGAGCGGGTTGGACGTGTCGGGCCTGATCACGCACCGGATGAGGATTGACGATTTCGAGGCCGGGTTCGCCGCGATGCGTGAGGGCAGTGCCGGCAAGGTGGTCATGGATTGGGATTAGAGCCGGTAAAGAAAAAGGCCCGCCTTCCAGCGGGCCTTTGATGGTTCAAGTGATTGTCCGTTATTGCGGAATGTCGCCTTCGATGCCTTCGACATAGAAGTTCATGCCGGCAAGCGTGCCGTCATCGGCAACCTCGCCTTCAGCCAGCCAGGGTGAGCCGTCCTGCTTGTTCAGCGGGCCAGTGAACGGGTGGTATTCGCCCGATGCAATTGCTTCTTTGATCGCCAGAGCTTCGGCTTTCACGTCCGCGGGAACCGCGTCCGTAATCTCGCCGATGCCGACCATGCCTTTGCCAATACCGTTCCAGGTGTTAACCGAGGCCCAGGTGCCGTCCATCACGGCCTTCGTCCGCTCGATGTAATAAGGCGCCCAGTTGTCGATTATGGAAGATACGCGCGGTTTTGGCGCGAACTCCGCCATATCCGAAGCCTGACCAAAGGTAATCACATTACCGGCTGCCTGCGCGGCGGCCTGCGGCGCGGTCGAGTCGGTATGTTGCAGGATCACGTCTGCGCCTTGTTCG
>JBFFQS010000105.1:0-8042 GCA_041573315.1 Amylibacter sp.
AATATATGTGAGAGCAATCGGGACCCGTTTATGGGTCGGGATGTTCACGCCAGCAATACGTGCCACGTTATGTTCCTTCTTTGTCGCAGTTCCGTAACTCCAGAACCTTTTTTCACAACCAAAACCCAGCGTTTTTCATTCCGCTGGGTCACTGCCCCTCATGAGGCATACGATAGGGCTGATTCGCATGAAATTCCTTGAAATCAGCCGATTCCGTAACCGGAAGCTTGTCCCTTAATGCCCTGAGGCAAGGTCGTCAAGTCTCGACTGCGTTTCCTTAGGAAACAGCGTCCAGCCCGGCCTTGATGCTTTGGGTCACCTCATCGATCGGGGCCAGACCGTCTATGGTCTGCAACTTGCCCTTGGCATAGTAGTATCCGATCAGCGGAGAGGTGTCCTTGTAATAGGCCAGCAGACGGGTTTTCAGCGCTTCTTCGGTGTCATCGGCGCGCTTTTTGAACGTACCGGACTGACCGCAGACGTCGCAGACGCCTTCCTTGGCGGGTTTCTTGGCGTCCTCGTGATAACCTTCGCCGCAATTAGAGCAGGTGAACCGGCCGGTGATCCGGCGGACCAGCGCCGCGTCGTCGACACGCATTTCGATCACTGTGTCGAGTTTCTGTCCGACTTTCTCCAGCAGGCCGCCCAGCGCGTCGGCTTGCGCAAGCGTGCGCGGGAACCCGTCAAATATGAACCCGCTTCCGCCGGTGTTGCCGGTCAACTGTTCCTCGATCAGGCCGATCACGATCTCGTCCGTAACGAGTTCTCCACGGTCCATGACGCCAGCGACCATTTTGCCCATTTCGGTGCCGGAGCTTCGCGCCGCGCGCAGCATGTCTCCGGTGGACAGTTGCACCATGTTCCGGCTCTCGACCAGAATCTTCGCTTGAGTTCCTTTACCGGCACCCGGAGGGCCAAGCAGAATGATGTTCATCGGCGGGTCTTCCTTTTCCTTGCTTTCGCGCGGTCCTTGCCCCGCAGCTTCGAACGCTCGATCAGGCCTTCATACTGGTGCGCCAACAAGTGCGACTGAACCTGATTAATCGTGTCCATCGTGACCGACACGACGATCAGCACAGAGGTGCCGCCGAAATAGAACGGAATGGCAAACGAAGAGCGCAGGATTTCCGGCAACAAGCATACGGCCGAAAGGTAGGCGGACCCAAGCACCAGAATACGGGCAACCACATAGTCGAGGTACTCTTCGGTCTTCTTGCCAGGGCGAATGCCCGGAACGAAGCCGTTCTGCTTCTTCAGGTTTTCGGCGACGTCATCGGTCTTGAAAGACACGTTGGCGGTGTAGAAATACGAGAAGAATACGATCATCGAAACGAAGAACAACAGATACAGCGGCTGACCCGGTCCGAAATAAGCCAGAATGGTGTTCATGATCGGCGAGGTTTGCGTGCCCGAGAACGTGCTGACCGTGGTCGGCAGCAGCAGCAGGGCCGAGGCAAAGATCGGCGGGATCACACCGGCGGGGTTGATCTTGATCGGCAGGTGCGATGTCTCGCCGCCGTAGACCTTCATGCCAACCTGGCGCTTGGGGTACTGGATGTTGATCTTGCGCAGCGCGCGTTCCATGAACACGACGAAGCCGATCACGGCGACCACCATCAGCATGACGCCGACGATCACCGCAGGCGACAGCGCGCCGGAGCGGCCCTGGCTGAAGAACTGCGCCAGCGCTGCCGGCAGCTCGGCGATGATGCCGACGAAGATGATCAGCGAGATCCCGTTGCCGATGCCGCGCGCTGTGATCTGCTCGCCAAGCCACATCAGGAACATCGTGCCTCCGACCAGCGTAATCACGCAGGGCAATTGGAAGGCAAGAAAGCCGGTATGAGTGACCAGATCGCTGGCCTCCAGCCCCTTGGACAGGCCATAGGCCTGGAATGTCGCCAGAAACACCGTGCCATAGCGGGTATACTGGTTGATCTTCTTGCGGCCCTGCTCGCCCTCTTTCTTCAACTGCTCCAGTTGCGGGACCATCGCGGTCAGCAGCTGAACAATAATCGAGGCAGAGATATAGGGCATGATGCCGAGCGCGAAAATCGCCATCCGGCCGATCGCGCCGCCAGAGAACATGTTGAGGATGCCGCCGATACCGCTTTGCGCGTTCTCGACGAAATCCCGCAATGCGACAGCGTCAATGCCCGGCACCGGGATGAACGTCCCGATACGGTAGACGATCAACAGCCCGAGGGCGAAGAGAATACGCTGTTGCAGTTCTTTGGCTTTACCAAACGCGCCCCAGCTCATGTTGGAGGCCATTTGCTCGGCAGCTGATGCCATGATTTACCCTTTCACGACTGCGCCGCAGGATCTGTTTTCCCAGATCACGCGGCGCCAGAAAACTCATGCGGAATGTATGCGGCGAACGTGCCGCCCACAAGGCCTATTCGGCGGCTTCGCCGCCTTTTGCCGCAGACGTGACGGTCAGTGTGCCGCCAGCCTTTTCCACCGCGGCAATCGCCGATTTGGATGCGCCGGAAACCGTCAGATCGACCTTGGCTGTCAATTCGCCCTTGGCCAGAACCCGGACACCGTCACGGACGCGACGAACCAGACCGCTTGCCACCAGAACCTCTTCGGTCACCGGCTTTTTCGCGTCGATCTTTTTCTCGTCGATGAACTTCTGCAGCAGGCCCAGGTTCACAACAGCATGTTTCTTGGCATTGATGTTGTTGAAGCCGCGCTTTGGCAGACGCATGTACAATGTCATCTGGCCGCCTTCGTAGCCGTTCAGCGCCACGCCCGAACGGGATTTCTGGCCCTTGATACCACGGCCACCCATCTTACCGGTGCCGGAACCCGGGCCACGACCGACGCGTTTGCGGGATTTGGTTGCGCCAGCGTTATCGCGCAGTTGATTCAATTTCATGTCGCTATCTCCTTTTGCCGGAACTATCCCCCGTTAGCGACAAAAGGGACAAACACGGCGTTTCGATTGTTTGATTCTTTGGTGTGCGAAGAACCATTGGGAGCGTCTACATCGGGACGGCAAAATGTGCAAGAGGCGCATTCGCCCTGACCCGGCGCACTCAACCCTTGAAGCTTTGCGGCACGTGTCGCAGCCAAAGCTGTAGTTATCACCCGAAACACACAGCTCCGGCGCAGGAAACGCGGGCTTTTGTTCAGGATACCGCTTTTATCCCGGTACCTTGCGCAGAACCGCCGATGCTTTTCAGGAACAAGCTGATGTTTTCCCGCGCAGCCCCTTCGTTTGCGCGTCTCAAACGTTCGACACCCACGAAAGCCTCGGAAAAGCTGGCCTTATAAACGGAGCGGATCGTCTTGTCGAACCTGATCCGGCCGCCCGCATCAAAAAGATTGTACCTGACGGTCATTGCAACTTCGACGTCAAACCCGAAAAGCGGCTGCTCTACAGTGAGTATGTCGGCCCGCAGGCTGAGATTGCCTGTTTCGGAAAAGAACCCCGCCTGTTTCAATGACAGTTCCAGAGCCTCCTGGAAATCGTCCTTGGAAATCTCCGACGTCATCATCGGGTTTGTTTCTTCTCCGCCGTATCCGGTGACCGAGGATACACTGTTTCTGTAGGGGTTCGAGGCAGATGCCGCCACTATCTGTTCCGGTACCATTGCAGCTTGCCGTGCCGGCTCGGCACAACCGGCCAGCAAAAGGCCAATTGCGGACAAACTAAGAGCCCCGGTCCTAATCGTTCCCATAAAATTCCCCTCCATAAAAAGTTGTAACAATTCAATTGCAGTCGGAACACCGTGGGTCAACCGGTATCGGCAATCGGGCTGCAAAACCATGCAAACAACTCTACACGAGCCGGTTTCGCGGTCCTTGATGCAGGTCAATCCGAACTTCCGGGAACTGCGGACCGACCGGCAAATCAATCGTCTGGATGATCTTCTTCCCGCCCTAAAGAGGCTGCGCCGCCCTGCCACGGCGCCATCGGATGCGCGGAAAGTTCAGGTATGGCCGTTATCGGCCTTCCGGGCTCCGGTCACCTTCGCCACTTAATCGAACAGCCCATGCCGGGAACCTGCTCGCGGGGGCCCTCGCCGGTTTCCGCGATCTGCAACATGGCCTCGACCAGTTCCCTCTTGCGGCCCTCGGGGTCGCCATGCCGCCCGGCGTCATCCAGCCGTCCGCGATATTGCAGGCCGCCGTCCTTGTTAAAGCCAAAGAAATCCGGCGTGCAGACGGCGCCATAAGCCTTGCCCACCGATTGGTCCTCGTCCACGAGATACGGGAAATTCCAGCCATGCTGCGCGGCAAAATCCAGCATCATTTTCGGACTGTCGGCAGGATAGTCGCGGTAGTCATTCGACATGACCGCCAGAACGTTGATCCCCTGCGCCATGAGGTCGTCGGCATCCCCGGCCAGACGATCCGCGACCGCTTTGACATAGGGACAGTGGTTGCAGACGAACATCACCAGCACCCCCTTGCCGCCCTGATAGTCCGAAAGCGTATGGCTTTGGCCCTTCGGGTCCCTGAGCGTGAAATCAGGAGCGCGCCAGTTGAAATCGCAAATCGGAGTTTCGAGCCGCATGGGCCGTTGTCTTTCTGTTATCCGCCTGAATGTTTCGTGACAGACTACGCGATCCGGCCGGCAAGGAAAATGCGTTTCGACAGTCTGCGGTCTGGCGCGGAACCGCTTCGCGGAAAGTGCAGGCACCGATCGGTGCATAATCTGAAAGGCCGGATATTGCCTTGCGGGGGGTGTCGGCGAGCGTGTTCGCCCGCCGAATGATACATTAACTCATTCTGCGCCAGAATGCCTAAGCGTACCAGTCGCCGAATTTCACCTCGACCTTGTCGCCAACCAACGCCGCGAATTCGGCCGGATCCTGCGTGCCGCCATCCCGCCCGCGATAGTGATAGGGGTACACATAGGACGGCTGGAATTCCGCCACCGCCGAGGCCGCCGCATTGGCGTCCATCGTAAACGGCAGGGCCATGCAGACGAAGGCCAGGTCAATGTCCTTCAGAGCGCGCATCTCGGGCGTATCCTCGGTATCGCCGGAAATGTAGACGCGGAAATCACCGATGGTCAGAACGTAGCCGTTATCGCGGCCCTGCGGGTGAAAGTTCTTGCGCTCTTCCGTAATGTTGTAGGCCGGGATCGCGTCAACGGTCATGTCGCCAAATTCGGTTGTGTCGCCGTTGCCCAGCACCTGAGCCTTGGCCTGCAGTTCAGGTGTCATCTTGGCCTGCGCGCCAGCGTTGCTGATCAGCACAGTGCTATCGCCCATCACTGCGGTCAGGACATCGTTATTAAGATGGTCGCCGTGTTCATGGGTCACCAGCACCAGATCGGCGGGCGGCATATCGGAATAGCTTGCGACTTCGCCGACCGGGTCGACATAAATCGTGCCGACAGGCGTTTCCATCACGAAAGAGGCGTGCGAGACCGGATGCACGGTTACCGTACCTGACCCGGTCTTGAATTCATTCGCCATATGTCCGCCGGCGCGGGCGGCGAAAGGCAACAGGGTAATCGTGCCGGCTGTCGCAGCGGCAGAAGTCATAAATACGCGTCGTGTCGTATTCATACTGGCAGTCCTTGTTGGTTCGGTTTTACATTCGCAAGGACTTAGAGCGGCGGTGCAACGGGTCAAATCAGTTCGTCGCTTTTTGGGCGCAAAGCGCCCGACTCATGGAGGAGGTACCCTCGGGATGAATGCGTGAGGATTGTCTGCACTGCGGACAAAGCGGGTATTGGTGGTTGTTGGCACCGCCGGAGCCCAGAGCTCGAAACGGCCTTCAGGAAAAGGTCTGGCCCGCGCTATTCGCGCCTGCTCCTTAACAGGAATGCGCGTGCTGCCGCGCGACGCTCGGCCTCTGTGCCCTTGCCTTCCGGCCCCGGCAGTATCGTGACCGCAATCCTGTGCGCGACCCTTCGGTCGTCAGCATTTTCGGCCGACAGGTCGGGGCGGATGCCATCGCCGTTCGACCGGGAGATGATCGGATTCAAGCTGGTTGAAAGCGCGATGTCGAAGCCAAGCCAATAGTTGATCTCGGAAGGGGCCGTTCCGGCGTTGCGCACCAATGTGTCTGTTTCGCCGAACCACTCCGACAGGCCAAGCCCGCCCTCGATGTAGCGGACCCCGTTGGCGGTTCTGATCTGTGTCTCGCTCGGGCAGTCGATGGGCTGTTTAACGTCATGGGTCACCTGAAAGTCCATGCGCCGGATTGCCGACCCGATCGGCCTGCGCGACCGGTCGAGTGTTATCCGGCTTCCGGCGATCGGGATGGCCAGCGTCAGCCCGCCGCCTGTGGACTCGTTCACGACGACGGTCAGCATCATCGTGATCACGGCCTTTTCGAACTTGAAGCCGGCACCGGTTCGCTCGGCGGCGCGGTTCAGCTCACATTGTGCGGCGACGAGGATATCCGAAGCCCGCAGGAAGTCTTCCTCGGATACGCGGGGCATCTCGACAACGGGTCGTTGACCGCAGCCCGTCAGTGCAAAAATAACGAGCGCCGAAAGCACACCGCGCCTGACGACATCGCGCGCGGCAACTCGGTTTTGGTGATCTGAGATTTTGGCACGCGATTGTTCCATATGGCTAAGCTAACATAAGTCTGGGGGCCAACGCATTTGAAAATGCTGGCATTGCGGTTGGCGGTTCCACTTTCCCGGAAACCGCACGCCTTGCCTTTGTTGATCCTGATCCGAACGATCGCCTTTGGGCCCAAGGCAGAATTTCGCGCCCCAACAAAAAACGCCCCGCCGTTTCCGGCAGGGCGTCTTGAATTCCTTCAAAGATCAGGCGGTTCAGCCTTTTTCTTCGATGATCTGCACCAGATGCGGGATCTTGTTGACCATGCCGCGGATTGCCGGGGTGTCTTCCAGCTCACGGGTCTTGTGCATCTTGTTCAGGCCGAGGCCTACCAGCGTCTGACGCTGTTTGGCGGGGCGGCGGATGGGCGAGCCCACCTGTTTTACAACAATCGTCTTTGCCATTGGTCTCAGGCCTCCGCAGCTTCAGCAGCTGGCGCTGCTTCGGTTTTCGGCAGGATGTCGGAAACCTTCTTGCCGCGACGCTGGGCAACCAGACGAGGCGAGGCTTCCTTGGTCAGGCCGTCGATGGTTGCGCGGATCATGTTGTAAGGGTTTTGCGACCCTTGCGATTTCGCGACAACGTCCTGAACGCCGAGCATTTCGAAAACGGCGCGCATTGGACCACCGGCGATGATGCCGGTACCTTGCGGAGCCGTCCGCATGATCACTTTACCGGCGCCGTGACGGCCTTCGATATCGTGGTGCAGGGTGCGGCCTTCGCGCAGCGGCACGCGGATCATCTTGCGTTTCGCCTGCTCGGTCGCTTTGCGGATCGCTTCGGGAACTTCCTTGGCTTTACCTTTGCCAAAGCCGACGCGGCCCTTTTGGTCGCCGACAACGACCAGAGCGGCGAAGCCGAAACGTTTACCGCCCTTGACGGTTTTCGACACGCGGTTGATCGCTACCAGGCGATCTGCGAATTCCGGAGTTTCATCGCGATCGCGACCCCGGCGGTTATCTTCTCTAGCCATGAACGGCCTCCTAATCTCGGGCCTAAACCCATTATTCCAATCCAGGTGAGGTACGCGACCTCCCGGATCATCGAGGCGGGCGTCATGCCCGCCTGCTGTTTTAGAACTTCAGACCGCCCTCGCGGGCAGCATCTGCAAGCGCTTTTACCTTGCCGTGGAACAGGAAACCGCCACGGTCAAAGTAGCATTCCTCGACGCCCGCTTTTTTCGCGCGCTCTGCAATCGCAGCGCCCACTTTGGCGGAAGCTTCCACGTTGTTCTTGCCCACGACGCCGAGGTCTTTCTCCAGCGAAGAGGCCGACACCAGCGTTACGCCGTTCACATCGTCGATCAACTGGACCGAGATGTTTTTCGACGAACGATGGACGCTCAGACGAGGGCGGCCATTGGCCACCTTCTTGATTTTGCTCCGGTTGCGCATGCGGCGCTTAAGGAACAGTGTTCTCTTAGAAATAGCCATAACTTGCGCTCCTTACTTCTTCTTACCTTCCTTGCGGAAGATATATTCGTCTTTGTACTTGATACCT
>JBFFQS010000106.1:0-8021 GCA_041573315.1 Amylibacter sp.
GATGACGCAGGTTTTACTTTGGCGCAGTATGGCGCTGTTGAGAACTTGTACTGGGACGCTGAATCCCGTCCTACGTGGCAAGGCCCGCTTCTGTTGGTCAATGATACGACAGATAGCAGCATTACAACCTACCCTCGTATTCGGAATGTTACCTGCGTAGGATACAAGGATACGGTCAACTCCCTGGTGAACGGCGTCATGATTTCGTTGGATGCCAGTTCCGGCACCCGAGTTACCGGAATCCGTGCCTCAGGTCTTTATGCCGCTAATCTGGAATGCGCAGTCGAGTTCAAGCCGAGCGCCGACACTTTGTCCGGCTGGGTGAACTCTAACCACCTGGAATTCGACATGATCTACAATTGCAGTAAATGCTTTGAAATGAGCAGGTTGGATTCCGAGCACGCTATCGACAACAACTATATCAAGGCCTCGTATCAAACGGGCCCCACAGCGCAATCTCCGGTCTTGATCTGCGATGGCGCAGTGAATGAGTTCGATCTACTTGTCTGGGATTGGGACATTAACAATGACAAGGTTACGATTGATCTCGGGCAGAGCAGCGAGCAAAATCTTGTGAGAGGTTCATTCAATCCGCTAGCGGTCAAAGACGCGAGTTCGTCGGCCAAGCGAAACCAGATTGAAACACGTACGTTTAATACGGCACCGTTTTCACAAAAGGCTCTTGAGCCTTCCTCCACAAGTTCCGGTGTCTTTATGGGGCACGTGGATAATACGCTTGCATATGCCCATTCAAGATACAGCGTTACGGCACCGGCAGTGAGCGCAGGCAGCATCAACTCAATTTTCACACCCAATCAGAACTCTCGGGCTGTCTGGAACAACGTGACGTCTCTGGCCATCGAGATTGATCTGCTGGCTTCCCAGACTGCCATCCGGACGATCGGAGTTGTGTTTTCTGATGATTTTGTCCCGGACTGGGTATTGTTCGAAACCTCGACCGACGGAATCAACTGGCAGCAGGTGGAAAACCTGCCCGGTTCGCGTGCAACATTCTGGTCGAGCCGCGGCTTCATTGGGGGGGCGTTCCAATACCTCCGTGTCACTATCACTACCAGTGTCGCACAGAACTTTGCCGTAGCCCAAATTTCCGCCTGGTGGAAAGGTGAAGACCAGGGGGCCTACCTACCGACAGGCGGTGGCGATGTTTATGGCGATACCACGCTACATGGCGGCAAGTCCGTGCTGTTCACGTCATCAAATGGTGGTGGTGTGGGCGGTCTGAGTGTCGACAACAGCAATAGGCTCAGCATTGATGCCACTGGCAGAGTCAAATTGAATGGAACGCGAATTCTCGGTGATCAGCAACCGGCCGTGACTGATCCGGTTGGCGGCTCCGTTGTGGATAATGAATGTCGGGCGGCATTGATTGCATTGGCGGATCGCATCCGGAACCACGGGCTGATCGGACTTTGATTGAATAAGAAACTGTTGAGCAGTGGTTTCCCATTGCTCAACAAATTCAGGCTAATATTGTAAGCGGGCTCTCAAGGTAGCCGACGATCGCATTCAAGAACTCCGCGCCGAGAGCGCCGTCGATAACCCGGTGGTCAACGGACAAAGTCACCGACATGACGGTTGCGGCGGCAATACCACCGTCATCCGAAACAACCGGACGTTTTTTGCCTGCGCCCACGGCGAGAATGGAACCGTGCGGCGGATTGATGACCGCATCAAAGTTATCGACACCAAACATCCCGAGATTGGAGATCGCGAAACTGCCGCCTTGGTATTCCTGCGGAGCCAGTTTCTTGTCGCGGGCTTTACCGGCAAGCTCTTTCATTTCGGTGGAAATCTCAGACAATGTCTTGCGGTTGCTGTCCCGAATTACAGGTGTGAACAGACCGTCTTCGACGGCGACCGCAACTGCAACATCGGACGGCTTTAGTTTCAGTATCCTGTCACCTGCCCAAACCGCATTGCTGTTCGGCACATCCTGCAAAGCCTTGGCGCAGGCCTTTATGACGAAATCATTTACCGACAGCTTCACGCCGCTCTTTTCGAGACCAGCGTTCAGTTCTGCACGCAGCGACAATAGTTTGTCGATCTTGATGTCTCGGCGAAGATAGAAATGCGGGATGGACTGCTTTGCTTCGGTCAAACGCTGCGCAATCGTCTTGCGCATTCCGTTCAGCGATACTTCCTCGAATTCGCGGTCGGCATACATTGCCTTTACGGCATCGCTGTTCGCCGACTGTGCCAGAGCCGGTGCGGCCGCAACCTTGGCTTCAGGCGCGGCAGTCACGCTTTCAACGTCGGATTTCACGATCCGACCGTGCGGACCGGAACCCTTGATTTCCGCCAAATCGATCTTTTTCTCAGCGGCAATTCTGCGGGCCAGGGGAGAAGCGAATATCCGGTCGCCGCTTGCATCTGTCGGTGCGGGACCTGAAGTCGCTTTGGGCGTTTCCTTTACAGGTTCCGCGGCTTTTGGCTGCTCAGGCTCGGTGTCTTCCGTCTTCTCAGCCTGTGCTTCGGCTTTCGGAGCAGACTCGACTTTGGCATCGTCGGCGCTTTCGCCGTCTTCGAGCAGTACCGCAATCGGCGTATTCACTGAAACGCCCTCGGTCCCTTCGGCGACCAGCAATTTCCCGATCACACCTTCATCGACAGCCTCGAACTCCATCGTGGCCTTGTCGGTTTCAATCTCGGCGAGCAAATCCCCGGATTGAACGGTATCACCTTCTTTCACGAGCCATTTGGCGAGCGTGCCCTCTTCCATCGTTGGCGAGAGGGCGGGCATGAGTATTTCTGTGGCCATTTTTTCCCTCTTATCGGTAGGTTACGGCTTTTACGGCCTCTACGACTTCATCGGTCGTGACCAGTGCAAGGCGCTCCAGATTGGCAGCGTAAGGCATGGGGACGTCTTTGCCGGTACAGTTTATAACCGGGGCGTCCAGGTAGTCGAAGGCTTGCTGCATCAGGACCGCTGAAATGTGATTGCCAACGGAACATACGGGAAAACCTTCTTCCACGGTGACGCAGCGATTGGTCTTTTTCACCGACTTGATGATCGCGTCCGTGTCCATAGGGCGCAGCGAGCGCAAATCCAGAACTTCGGCAGAAATACCTTCTTCAGCCAACCGGTCTGCGGCCTCCAGAGCGTACTGCATACCGATTCCGAAACTGACGATGGTGACGTCATCGCCCTCTCGCCATATCTTGGCCTTGCCGATTGGCACGGTGAAATCCTCGATATTCGGAACATCGAAGCTGCGACCATAAAGGATTTCGTTTTCAAGGAAGACGACGGGATTAGGGTCGCGGATCGCAGACTTCAACAGGCCTTTCGCATCGGCTGCCGAATAAGGCATGACGACTTTCAGACCGGGTACTTGTGAATACCACGCAGCGAAATCATGCGAGTGCTGTGCGCCGACGCGGGCGGCGGCGCCGTTCGGGCCACGGAACACGATGGGGCACCCCATCTGGCCGCCGGACATATACAGCGTCTTGGCGGCGGAATTGATGATCTGGTCCATCGCTTGAAGCGCGAAGTTGAATGTCATGAATTCGACGATGGGATTAAGTCCGGCAAAGGCGGCGCCAACCGCGATGCCGGTGAAGCCGTGCTCGGTGATCGGCGTGTCGATCACGCGTTTCGGTCCGAATTCTTCCAGCAGGCCCTGGCTGATTTTATAGGCGCCTTGGTATTCCGCGACCTCTTCCCCCATCAGAAACACGTCGTCGCTGCGCCGCATTTCCTCGGCCATGGCATCGCGAAGCGATTCCCGTACAGTCCGGGACGTGAACGTTGTGCCTTCAGGAATATCTTCCATAACAACATCCGCGCTGACCGCTGCCGGTGCCTTCGGGGCATCCGGCTTTGCGGGCGCTTCTTTCGTTTCCGCAGGCGCGTCTGCTTTTGCGGCCGGCTTGCTTTCGCCGATGTCGCTGGCGCTTTCACCGTCTTCAAGCAGCACCGCAATCGGCTCATTGACTTTGACGCCCTCGGTTCCTTCGGCAATCAGCAGCTTGCCGATTTTACCCTCGTCGACGGCTTCGAATTCCATCGTGGCCTTGTCGGTTTCGATCTCGGCAAGAACCTGACCGCTGGTGACTTCGTCACCTTCGGAGACGAGCCACTTCGAGAGGGTCCCTTCCTCCATAGTAGGTGAAAGCGCGGGCATAAGGATTTGAATTGGCATGGTTTTGTTCCTTACGCGTAGATGTCTGTGTAGAGTTCTTCGATCGCCGGTTCGGGGCTTTCCGCGGCAAATTCAGCGGCCTCGCTAACGATGTTCTTGACCTCTTTGTCAAGTGCCTTGAGCTCGTCGGCGGTGGCGTATTTGCCTTCGGTCAGCAGGTCGCGAACATGGTCGATCGGGTCTTTCTCCTGACGGATTTTCTGAACCTCTTCGCGGGTCCGGTATTTTGCCGGATCGGACATCGAATGCCCGCGATAGCGATAGGTCAGCATTTCCAAGATATAAGGCCCTTTGCCCGACCGGCAGTGCTTGACGGCTTCCTCACCGGCGGCTTTGACCGCCAGAACGTCCATGCCGTCGACGGCCTGACCAGGAATGTTGAATGCCGCCCCGCGATGGTAGAAGTCCGGTGTGGACGAACCGCGCTTCAGCGACGTGCCCATGGCGTACTGGTTGTTCTCGATCACGAAGATGACTGGTATCTTCCACAGGCTCGCCATGTTGAAGGTTTCATAGACCTGACCCTGGTTCGCCGCGCCGTCGCCGAAATAGGCAAAGGACACGTTGTCATTGCCGCGGTACATATTGGCGAAACCCAACCCCGCACCGATCGGAACCTGCGCCGCGACGATGCCGTGACCGCCATAAAAATTCTTCTCCGCGGAAAACATGTGCATCGAGCCGCCCTTGCCGCGGGAATATCCGCCCTCGCGGCCCGTTAGCTCGGCCATCACGCCTTTGGGATCCATGCCGCAGGCCAGCATATGGCCGTGGTCGCGATACGATGTGACGCGCTGATCGCCATCCTTTGCCGATGCTTCCAGCCCGACGACCACCGCTTCCTGGCCGATATACAAATGGCAGAAGCCGCCGATCAGACCCATACCGTAGAGCTGACCCGCTTTTTCCTCGAAGCGCCTTATCAAGAGCATGTTGCGATAGTGTTCTTTGAGTTCGTCACCTGAAATATTGGACTTTTTCGGTTTTCGGGCTGCAGCCATCGTTTCGCGACCTCAATAAAAGTTTAATATTAAACTATATTATATCTTTTGATTTCCAGAAACGCACGTTCCTTTATTTATTTGTTATCAATGGCTTGGATTGGGGCAAATTATTCCGGCACTCGGCAATGCGCCAAAATGAACTAACTCAGCGGATAATGACGTCGTCGATGCGGGCCAGGCCAAGACGTTTGCGGGCCTGTTCATCCAAAAGGTCGAGATCGAGGTATTGGTCCGACAGGCGATGGGTCTTGTTCTCGATGAGCGAACGTTCCAGCCTCAGTTCAGCGAGTTGGCCCGTCAAGTCGGACTCCTCCGCTTCGATCTGTATCCGGCGCAAATGGCCGTAGTCGCCTTGAACCGCCGCAAAAACAAAATATCCCGTTAGGCATAAAAAAACGGCGAAATACAGAATTCCGCCAAATGCACCTGAATTTTTACGCGGGTTTGTCACTATGCGCCTCAAATATTTCCGTTCTGCGACGGTTCAATCGAATCATTGCATAGATGATTCGCCGTGTGAATCCCCTAAATCAAAAAAAAACGGGTGAAACCGCCGGAAAAGGCTGATTTCACCCGAAAAAACCGAGAAATCAGGCTTTGCCGCGGTAGATGTCCACAAGTTGGTTCAGCATGGCCAGCGCTTCGGAGCGTTCGCGCTGGAATGTGTTGCGTCCTATGATCGAACCGTTACCGCCGCCGTCGCGAATTGCGCGGGCGTCATCATAGACGCTGTCCGCGCCTTTTTTCGATCCGCCCGAGAAAACCATGATGCGCCGGCCGTTGAATGCCGACTGCATGCAGTGGGCGACGCGCGCGGCCTGCGTCGCGACATCTATTTTCTCGCTCTCGTAGACTTTCTTGGCCTCGGCCAGCTCCAGATGGTCGCTGGACAGTTTAATCTTGATGATATGCGCGCCCAGCAGGGCGGCGATCTGAGCCGCGTAGGCGCCGATGTCGATTGCGGTTTCGCCGGCCTTCGACAGGTCCTCGCCGCGCGGGTAGGACCAGATCACGGTTGCGATCCCTTTAGCGGCCGCTTCCTCGCGCATGGCCGAGATTTCCTCGAACATTTCAAGACCAGCCGCCGACCCGGGATAGATCGTGAACCCGATGGCCGATGCGCCGATCCGCAGGGCGTCGTCGACCGAAGCTGTGATCGCCTGATCGTAAGGCGCGCTCGCGGGAACCAGAGAGTTCGAAGAGTTGACCTTCAGGATCATCGGGATCTGGCCTGCATACTGGTCGGCTCCGGCCTCCAGCATGCCCAGAGGCGCCGCATAGGCGTTCAGGCCCGCGTCCAGCGCCAGCTGGAAGTGATACAGCGGATCATAGGCCGCCGGATTTGGCGCAAAGCTGCGGGCGGGGCCGTGCTCGAACCCCTGATCGACCGGCAGGATGATCATCTTGCCGGTGCCGCCGAGCTTGCCCTGCATCAGAATACGGCACAGGTTGGCTTTTACGCCCGGATTGTCGGTTCCGTAGTTCGACAGTATTTTCTTGACCGCGACAGTCGCTTTCATGTCAGTGACCTTTCCCTGAGGTTTCGAGTGCGGCGACGCCCGGCAAAGTCTTGCCTTCCAGCCATTCCAGAAACGCGCCGCCCGCTGTTGATATATAAGTGAACTTTTCCGCCGCGCCGCTCTTGTTCAGCGCCGCCACCGTATCGCCCCCGCCGGCAACCGACAGCAGCTCTCCCGCCGCGCTGAGGTCCGCGGCGCACATTGCCGCCGCGTCCGTCGCCGCATTGAACGGGGGAATTTCGAACGCGCCCAGCGGGCCGTTCCAGACCAGGGTTTTCGCTTCGTCGAACACATCTTTGATGCGCGCGACGCTTTTCGGGCCCGCGTCGAGGATCATCGCGTCGCCTGACACTTCGTCGATCCCCACTGTCTGCGACGCTGCCCCGGCCTTGAATTCCGTCGCCGTGACGACATCGACCGGCAGGATCAGCTCGCATCCGCCGGCCTTTGCCCGCTCCACGATCTCTCTAGCCGTGTCGGCCAGATCGTGCTCGCAGAGCGATTTCCCCACATCATATCCGTCCGCCGCCAGAAAGGTGTTGGCCATGCCACCGCCGATAATAATCTGGTCCATCTTGGAAATCAGGTTGCCCAGCAGGTCCAGCTTGGTCGAAACTTTCGCGCCGCCAATCACGGCGACTACAGGGTGTTCCGGCTTCGACAGAGCCTTTTCAAGCGCCTGCAACTCTGCCTGCATCAGACGTCCGGCGCAGGAGGGCAGGCGGGTCGCCACGCCGGTGGTAGAGGCATGGGCCCGGTGCGCCGCTGAAAACGCGTCGTTGCAGAACACATCCCCCAAGGACGCCAGCGCGTCGATAAAGGCAGGGTCGTTCGACTCCTCGCCCGGATTGAACCGCACATTCTCCAGCAACAGCACGTCGCCGTCGCCCATCTCCGCGATGTAGTCCGCATTTGTCTTGCCGGTGCTCTCGTCGGCGAAGGACACCTTCTGCCCCAGCGCGGCTTCCAGCGCCGGAACCGTCACTTTCAGGCTCATCTCGGGGACGACCTTGCCCTTTGGGCGCCCGAAATGCGCCATCAGGATCGGTTTGCCGCCCTTCGCCAGAATATCCTTGATAGTCGGAACGATCCGGTCGATGCGTGTCGTGTCCGTGACCTTGCCGTCTTTGACCGGTACGTTGATATCCACCCGTGTCAGCACGCGCTTGCCGTTCAGGTCGATTTGATCGAGGGTTTTCCAGCTCATGCAGTGCCTCCGTCTGGGCCGATTGCAGCAGATTTGTCCCGGAACGGGAACCGCAGGGTCGAATGACCCTACGTCAAATTATACAGCATTCACGGCAAGGGAAAGGCCGTTCTGCTACAGATAC
>JBFFQS010000107.1:0-7820 GCA_041573315.1 Amylibacter sp.
CGGAGTGACAGCCGTGGCAAAACTGCGTCTGCTGCTCAAGACCAAGGCGACGATCAGCGTTTACGGCGAGGACCCGCATTCCGATATCCGCGGCTGGGCCGGGGCCGGCAAGCTGCGTCTGACCGAACGGGCCATCCGCGATGGCGACGCGACCTGCGCGACGCTGCTCTATGGCGCCAACGACGATCCGGTCGAGGACCGCCGCGCCGCCGACATAGGCCGCCGCGCCGGCGCAATGGTCAACATCGTCGATAACCTCGCGGAAAGCGAATTCATCACCCCCGCCATCGTGGACCGCGATCCGGTCACGGTGGCGATCGGAACCGAAGGAGCGGCCCCCGTGTTGGCTCGTCGGATCAAAGCGCAAGTGGAAGAGGCTCTCCCCCCGTCCATCGGCGTTTTGGCGCGCATTGGACAGGGCTTTCGCAAGCAAGCGGAAGCCCTGCCAATGGGTCGCCGCCGGCGCGACTTCTGGTCCCGTTTCTATTTCAAACGCGGCCCGCAGGCGCTTGCCAGAGGCGGCGAGATTGCTGTGCGCGAGGCCCTGTCGGACCTGCTGGACGACAGCCTGAACGCCCGCGCCGAACTCGGCCGGGTGTTCCTGATCGGCGCGGGTCCGGGCGATCCCGAACTGCTGACGCTGAAGGCGCGCGCGCTGCTGCACGAGGCCGATGTCGTGGTCCACGATCAGCTTGTAACCAAACCGATCCTCGAATTGGCACGCCGCGAGGCGATTGTCGTCGAGACAGGCAAGAAGGGTTTCGGGCCTTCGTGGAAACAAGACGACATCAACGCCCTGATGATCGAACATGCCGCACAGGGCCGCCACGTAGTGCGCCTGAAATCCGGCGACCCGACCATCTTCGGCCGTCTTGACGAGGAAATGGACGCACTGGACGACGCTGGTATCAACTGGGAAATCGTTCCGGGCATCACCGCGGCTTCCGCGGCGGCGGCCAATATGGGTGCTTCGCTGACCAAACGCGGGCGCAATTCTTCGCTGCGCATCCTGACCGGCCACGACATGCAGGGCTTTGCCGAGCACGAGTGGCGCGATCTGGCAAAACCAGGGGCGACCGCCGCGATCTATATGGGCAAGCGTGCGGCCGCATTTATTCGCGGACGGCTTCTGATGTACGGTGCGTCGGAAAACAAGCCGGTGACGATTGTCGAGAACGCCTCGCGGTCGGACCAGAAAATCCTGTCCACCACTCTGTTGGCGCTGCCTGAAATGCTGACGGCGGCACGGGTGGACGGACCAGCGATCCTGTTCCTCGGCCTGTCGCCAAGGGCGGCACTGGACGCGGCGGACAAAGTTGCGGAACAAACAAAGGAAGCTCTTTGATGGCACGCGCATTTAAATCCAAGGTTCTGACGGCCAACCGTCTGATTGAAGGCGATGTAGTCTACTATGCCGCAGACGGCTCCTGGGTCGGCAGACACGAGGACGCCCTGCTGATCGAAGACGAGGCTCAGGGCAACGCGCTGCTCGCCGAAGCCAATAAACTCGGTGGGTTTCTGGTCGGAGCCTATCTTGCGGACGCGGTACTCAACGACGCGGGCAAACCCGTCCCCACTCATTTCCGTGAAGCATTCCGAACGCGCGGGCCGTCGAACTATCGTCACGGCAAACAGGCAGAGGCTTAATCCATGTACAGCTACAACGAATTCGACAAGGAATTCATCGCAGAGCGCGTCCGGCAGTTCCGTTCGCAGGTCGAGCGACGCATCGACGGCTCGTTGACAGAGGACGAATTCAAGCCCCTGCGGCTGATGAACGGCCTGTACCTGCAACTGCATGCCTATATGCTGCGGGTCGCGATCCCTTACGGCACGCTGAACTCCGCCAAGATGCGGCAGTTGGCCTTTATCGCCGACAAGTGGGACAAGGGCTATGGCCATTTCACAACGCGGCAGAACATCCAGTACAACTGGCCCAAACTGCCAGACGTTCCCGACATTCTTCAGGCTTTGGCGGATGTTGAAATGCACGCCATCCAGACATCCGGCAACTGCGTGCGGAACGTCACCGCCGACCATTTTGCAGGCGCTGCCGCGGACGAGATCGAAGACCCGCGCCCGACCGCCGAACTGCTGCGCCAATGGTCCACCGACCATCCGGAATTCGCCTTCCTCGGTCGCAAATTCAAGATCGCAATCACCGGATCGCCGAACGACCGCGCGGTTACCAAGGCACATGACATCGGCCTGCGCATGGTGCGCGACGCAGATGGAAACCCCGGTTATGAAGTCGTTGTCGGAGGTGGCCTTGGCCGCACGCCAATGATCGGTCAGGTGCTTCGCGACTTCCTGCCGCGCGAGGACCTGCTGCCTTACGTCGAGTCGATCCTTCAGGTCTACAACACCTTCGGCCGCCGCGATAACAAGTACAAGGCGCGGATCAAGATCATGGTATTCGAACACGGCATCGATGAAATCCGCCAGATGGTCGAGGACCGTTTCAAGATTCAGCGCAAAGTCTTTGGCGGCAACGACCAGAAGCTGTTTGCCGACATTCAGGCCGCCTTCGCACCGCCGGAATACAAATCCGCGCCGACGGACGCCTTCGAAGCAGCGCTGAATTCCGATCCGCTGTTCCGGTCCTTCGCCGACACCAATCTGGCCGAGCACAAGAACCCGGATTACGCGATCGTCTCGATCTCGATCAAGGCGCACGGGCAGACGCCCGGCGACGCGACCTCGGACCAGATGCGCACGATGGCGGATATCGCGGAAAAATACGGCCATGACGAACTGCGCATCAGTCACGAGCAGAACGTGATCCTGCCGCATGTCCACAAGGGCGACATCTACGCCGTTTGGCAGGACCTGCGCAAAGCCGGGCTGGCGACGGCCAATATCGGTCTGATCTCCGATATCATCGCCTGCCCCGGCATGGATTACTGCGCACTGGCCACGGCCCGTTCCATCCCGATCGCGCAGGAAATCGCGGTTCGTTTCGACGAGCTGAAGCTGGAGCATGAAATCGGCGAACTGAAGATCAAGATTTCCGGCTGTATCAACGCCTGCGGACACCATCATGTCGGCCATATCGGCATTCTCGGGCTGGATCGCGCGGGCGTGGAAAGCTACCAGATCACCATCGGCGGCGACGGAACTGAAACCGCGGCTGTCGGCGAACGCGCCGGACCCGGTTTTTCGGCCGAGGACCTGCTGCCCGCCATCGAGCGGCTGGTTCAGGCCTATCTGGAAATCCGCGCCGACCGAAACGAGACATTTCTGCAAACCTATCGCCGTCTGGGGATCGCGCCGTTC
Source organism: Amylibacter sp. (assembly GCA_041573315.1). Taxonomy (GTDB): domain Bacteria; phylum Pseudomonadota; class Alphaproteobacteria; order Rhodobacterales; family Rhodobacteraceae; genus Amylibacter. The sequence continues at coordinate 3,277 of JBFFQS010000107.1, forward strand.
AAGGCCGCACTCTATCCGGCGGAGAGCATAGCAGCAGAATAGGAGCCGTTATGCCATTCGAAGCCCCTGAACTGACCGTCTCTGAACGGGTGGAAATGCTGAACCACACCTATCGCCATCATGCGGCGATGCCGGTGCTGCGTGACGCGTTGAACGATCCGTTTGTCGGGCGGGTGGCGATGGTTTCTTCCTTCGGGGCCGAGTCCGTGGTGCTGCTGCATTTCATATCGCTGATCAATCCCGACCTGCCGGTGCTTTTCGTGAATACCGAAATGCTGTTTCCCGAAACGCTCGAGTACCAGCGCGATGTGTCGGAACAGCTGGGCCTGACCGATGTGCAGGTGATCCGGGCCTCTCGGATCCAGATCAACCGCCGCGACCCGTTCGGGCGGTTGCACCTCGCCGACACCGATGCCTGCTGCGCCCTGCGCAAGGTCGAACCGCTGGACAATGCCCTGTCGGGTTTCGATGCGTGGATCACCGGGCGGAAACGGTTTCAGGCCGGCACCCGTTCCCAACTCGACCTGTTCGAGAACGAGGATGACAAGCGCATCAAGATCAATCCTCTGGCGCACTGGCGCAAGAAGGACCTGATCGACTATATTGACAATAACAACCTGCCACGGCATCCGCTGGTCGCACAGGGATATCCTTCGATCGGTTGTACGCCCTGCACCAGCAAGGTAAAACCCGGCGAAGACGAGCGCGCCGGACGCTGGCGCAATCAGGACAAGGTTGAATGCGGCATCCATATCGTGGACGGGAAAACCACCCGCGCCACGCAGGAGAACTAGAATGACGACTGTACTCGTAAACGATACCGGCTTCGTCGAGGACGACTGGACACACGGCTTTCTGGATTGGGATGTCTCGACGCAAGCGTCCTATGAACAACAGCCCGGCTATGCAATCGACGTGCCCAACACGGCCACGGCCGACCAGTTGGTGCCATTCTTCAAGGATACCGTCATCCTGCGGATCGCCTTCCCTTCTTCGCATGACGGGCGCGGTTTTTCCATCGCACGCCACCTGCGCCTGCTGGGCTACGAGGGCCGCTTGCGCGCATATGGCCAGGTGCTGGCCGACCAATACGCGATGGCGCGGCGCTGCGGCTTCGACGAGGTGGAAATTCCCGCAACGCTGGCCGCGCGCCAGCCGGAAGAGCAATGGCTCGACCGCGCCAACTGGACGGAACACAGCTATCAAGAGCGCCTGAGACAGGCGCCCTGACCTTTTCATGCGGCCCTCGCCGCCCTAGACCGTATTTGAATGCACAAGGATAAGATTATGACTGAACAAGCCGCCGTCGCAGTGGAAACCGCCAAGAAAGCGCCTGTATTGCCCGACGCCCAGACCGTAACTTCGGTGACGCATTACACCGACCGCCTGTTTTCGTTCCGCGTGACACGGCCGCAATCACTTCGTTTCCGCTCCGGCGAGTTCGTGATGATCGGCCTGATGGGCGACAACGGCAAGCCGCTGCTGCGGGCCTATTCCATCGCTTCGCCTAGCTGGGACGACGAGTTGGAGTTCTATTCCATCAAGGTGCAGGACGGTCCTCTGACCTCGAAATTGCAGCACATCAAGGCCGGTGATCAGGTCATCGTACGCCCGAAACCGGTTGGCACGCTGGTGCTCGACGCGCTGCTGCCCGCGAAACGCATGTATTTTATCGCGACCGGCACCGGGATCGCGCCATTCGCATCGCTGATCCGCGATCCAGACTTGTATGAGCGCTACGAGGAAGTCATCCTGATCCACACCTGCCGCGAGGTTGCCGAACTGAAATACGGCGCCGATCTGGTGCAGTCGCTGAAGGACGATCCGCTGATCGGAGAATTTGCCGAGAAGCTTACCTATTACCCGACAACGACCCGCGAAGGGTCGCCCAAGATGGGCAGAGCCACCACGCTGATCAAGGACGGGACGCTGGCCAAGGATCTGGGGTTGCCGCCTCTGAACCCGGAAACCGACCGCGTCATGATCTGTGGGTCGATGGGCCTGAACATGGACGTTAAAGCGATCTGCGAAGAGGCTGGCCTGACCGAGGGTTCGAACAGCAAGCCCGCTGAATTCGTTCTGGAAAAAGCCTTCGTCGGCTAAGAAAACTTCCGTCATCCTGAAATTGGCCGGGCTATTGTCCCGGCCTTTTCTTTTTTGCTCCCGACCCGCCCAAAGCCCAAATTGTCCGCCTCCCCAATTCCTGTTATTCTGAGGCGAATTAATATGGGAGGGCTGAATGGACTCTAACACTGCGTTTCAGGTGTCCGGGTCGGCGGCTGAGTTTTACGAGAATATCCTTGTGCCGGTGATCTTTATCCCCTGGGCGAATAACTTGCTTGGGCGTGCCGATCTGAAACCTGGGACCAGCTTGCTTGACGTGGCCTGCGGGACCGGCATCGTCGCGCGTATGGCGCGCGAGCGGATCGGCCCGAAAGGACGTGTCGTCGGCGCGGACCTAAACCCGGCCATGCTGGCCACGGCGCGGCAGATTTCGGAGGGCGCGAACATCGAGTGGGTTCTGAGCGACGCGGCGAATATGCCCTTTGATGATGACAGTTTCGATGTCCTGACAATTCAGCAGGGTCTGCAGTTCTTTCCCGACAAGCCCGCCGCCGTCACGGAATGCCTGCGTGTGCTGAAGCCCGGCGGGATGGCCGTGATGTGCATGGTCGCGGACATCGAGGATAATCCTCTGATATCGGCGCAATTCAATGCCCTGGATAAAAGATTCGGCCCGGAAGTGTCCGGCTCGATCCGTGCGGTCTGCGGGCTGTCCGACGCCGATGAAATCGCCACGCTCTTCAATAGCGCCGGTTTCAAGGATGTGGACATCCAGCGCGTGACTCTGCCGCTGCACCACCCCGACGGAGTCGAATTCAGCTCAGGTTTCATGATGGCGACCCCGGCTGCCGGCGCTGTCGTCGCGCTGCCGGAGGATGAGCGGGCGCAAATCGTCAAGGAAATCCTCGTCGGGTTCGGAGACTGTTTTGACGGCAAGGCGCTGAACTTCCCGCATATCTCGCACGTGGTGACCGCGCGGGCCTGAGATCAGTCCTTGCGGGTTATCCCTGCCAGCAGCGCGAAGATGCCGGCGACAAAGCACAGCGTGATCGGGAACATCGTGAAGACCCCGAACTCGAAGCCCCAGTACATCCCGCCGCTGGACAACAGCAGCAGGATACCGGCCGCAAAGGGCTGAGAAACCGCAAGACCGCCGCCGACCAGCGCCATAATCGGCGCCGCCAGACTGGCAATCCGAATTCTTTCAATGTCATCAACCTGTTGGATCAAGTCCGGTACTTCGCCAAACCAGTTCACGAACTCGGTGTAACCCCAGCCGAAGAAGCCGATGACCATTCCCCACAAACCAGAGACAATGCCGAGGATCAGGGCTGTTATTCGCATTCTACGCTCCAGTGGTTAACATGTTGGAACCTGTGCGGTCCGGGGACGGATTTCAAGGGGCCAGGGCAGCTTGGACCTGCTTGCTCCAGCCAAGGTAGGCGGCGTCGCCAGCAAGGATCACGGGCCGTTTCATAAGCGTCGGGTGTTCGGCCAGCAGGTCGATGGGATCGCGGGCCCGTTCGGCATCGGAAAGGCCGCGCCATGTGGTGGAGCGGCGGTTGACCAGATCTTCGCCGAAAACGTCCAGCAGACGGACGAGATCGGCGCGAGAAACGCCGTCGGCGCGGACGTCGGTCACGGTCAGGTCATGCCCCGCCGCCGTCAGCGCCTTTTGCGCCTTGCGGCTGGTGTCGCAGGTCTTCAGCCCATAAAAAATCAGGTCCATACCGCGTTTCCCCGTCCAATCGCTGTTTTGGCTTTGCCCCTGTAATTTCACAATTTATCTTTGGGATAAACTCTTTGATTGCCATTTTTGTGAAAATGCGGCATACGGATGGCGTGAAGTTTTTGTCTATCAACGACCTGCTGACTTTTTTGAGTGCAGTTATACGGCCCGCGACTTAAGACCAAGTAACTGCACCAAGCCGCTACATGTTGTGAGCGGTGACGACCCAAAGGAGTAAAGCGGATGGCTACTGGCACCGTTAAATGGTTTAACGCAACGAAGGGCTACGGTTTTATCCAGCCTGACAACGGCGGCAGCGACGTGTTTGTGCACATTTCTGCTGTTCAGGCCGCAGGACTGCAAGGCCTCGACGATAACCAGAAAGTGTCTTACGAACTGGAAACAGGACGTAACGGCAAAGAAAAAGTTTCACAACTGCAAGCTCTCTGAGCGCGGAACGGCTTTTCAAAAAGGCGGCGGCCCCACGGTTGCCGCGTTTTTATTTCATTTCAAGAACTTAGTGCCGAATGAGTCGGCCCTATCGCCCGCTGACAGGGCAACATAACACGACTTCCACGGCATAACGCGCGCGGATATATCAGGAGAAAACGGATGGCTACTGGCACCGTTAAATGGTTCAACGCAACTAAAGGCTACGGCTTCATTCAACCAGACGCAGGCGGCAACGACGTATTCGTTCACGTGACTGCTGTTCAAGCAGCCGGCCTGAACGGCCTGGACGACAACCAGA
>JBFFQS010000108.1:0-7782 GCA_041573315.1 Amylibacter sp.
GACCCCGATGTGGTAATCCTCGATTTCGACCAGTCGCGTGTGGTCGACCAGAGCGCGTTGCAGGCCATCGAAGCCGTTGCCGAAAAATACGACGAGGCCGGAAAGACCCTGCGCCTGCGCCACCTGTCACGCGACTGCCATACGCTGCTGAGCAGGGCCGGTCAGCTGATGGTGGATTCGGACGATGACCCGCATTACGCAATCGCGGTGGATTACGACATCCGGCTGGGAAGGATCGGCGGGCACTAGGCCCGCCTTGCCGCTATTTAAGGCGCTGCAGCAGGCGCAGCGACGGATAGCCGTCGGGGATCACCCCGATGGCCCTTTGATAGCGTCGTACCGCCTCGATCGTGTTCGGGCCAATAACCCCGTCTACGCCCTGCGTGGAGAACCCCTTGGCCGTCAGCTTGTGCTGCAACTCCATCCGTTCGGCGCGCAGCAGGCCGCGGTCGCCGCGCGGCCACTCTGCGCGGATCGGAGCGCCGCCGAAAATCCTGTCGCCCAGATGGCCCACGGCCATGGCATAGGAATTTGCGTTGTTATAGCGTTTGATGACAAAGAAGTTCCTGAACACCGCGAAGGCCGGCCCATTCGCGCCGGCGGGCAACATGATCGCCGCCTCGCCATAATTCGGGATCGGGTTGCCGTCGATCAGCCGGACGCCCAGCGAATTCCAGTCGCGCACCGGTTTCTTGATCTTCAGGTCGGCGGCGGCATAGTTGAAACCGGCGGGAATCCTGATCTCGACGCCCCAAGGCTGACCTTTCTGCCAGCCGAATTCTTTCAGGTAGTTCGCGGTCGAGGCCAGCGCGTCGCGCGGGTCGTCCCGGTTCCAGACATCGCGCCGTCCGTCACCATCGAAATCCTGCGCATAAGCCTGATAGCTGGTCGGGATGAACTGGGTATGCCCCATTGCGCCCGCCCACGAACCCGCCATGCGGTCCGGCGTGATATCGCCGCGCTGGATGATTTTCAGCGCCTCGATCAACTGCTGCTTGGCGAATTTCTCGCGCCGGCCCTCATAGGCCAACGTCGCCAGCGCCTCTATGATATTGTCGGTACCCATGTAGGCGCCATAAGCACTCTCCAGCCCCCAGATCGCCACGAAGGCACGGGCGTCAACGTCATAGCGTTGTTCGATCTGCGCCAGATGACGGCGCAGCTCGTTGACCTTTTCGCGGCCATTGGCGATGCGCGTGTCCGACACCGCAGTGTCGAGGTATTCCCAAAGTTGCTTGGTAAACTCTGATTGCGAGCGGTCGCGGTCTATTACCTTGCGGTTCAGCTTGGCGCCGCGGAAGGCCGCGTCGAAAGTGCGTGCCGATACGCCCCGCGACAGCGCCTCGGCGCGAAAGCCGCTAATCCAGCGCTCGAATCCCGACTGGCTCTCAGCGACCTGCAAAAACTGGGACTCCTGTGTGATGACCGCGGACCCCTGTAACGCCGGCTCCGACGCGGCACTGACTTGTGCCACGAAGCAACCGACACAGAGCATTGCGGCTCTTTGTACGATCGTTTTCATTTTTATCTCCTGCCCGAAGATTGTTGTTTTGCGGGAATCTTAGCTAACAAACATCATTCTGACAAAAGAAAAAACGGAGATGCGCGAATTCGGCGCGCGACTGTGTTCAGGCCTTGCGCTTGCGGCGCTTGTGCTTTGCGGCCTTGCTGATTTTGCGGCCCTGCGCCGGCTTCGAGCGCGACGTGCCCTTCGGCATCGGCTTGCCACCCAGCTCCAGCAGCTCCAGCGTCAAGCCGCCTGTGATCGGCTCGGCCTCGGCCAGACGCACCAGAGCCGGCATGCCGACCGCGATGATCCGGCCGCTGTCGTCACCCTTGAGTGTGCCGTCCTTTTCATTATAGCGCCAGTATTCGCGCCCCAGATTCGACAGCAGGATGATGCCGTCCGCGCCGGTTTCGTCCAGTTTCACAAACAGGCCGAAGCGGGCGATGCCGGACACCCGTCCGGTGAACTCGCTGCCGACCCGTTCAGCCAGAAACGCCGCCAAATAGCGGTCCGTGGTATCGCGTTCGGCCAGCATGGAGCGGCGCTCCGTCAGGCTGATCCAGTCGCCGGTATCGGCGAGTTTTTCGATTTCCTGCGGCGACAAGCCGTCATCGCCCCACTTGTGGGCGCTGATCAGCGCGCGATGCACGATCAGGTCTGAATAACGCCGGATGGGCGAGGTGAAATGCGCGTATTTGCGCAGGTTCAGCCCGAAATGGCCAAGGTTCACCGGCGCGTAATAGGCTTGCATCATTGATCGCAGAACCGACATGTTGATAACTTCGGCATCCTCGGTTCCGGCGGCCGCCTTCAGCAGCTTGTTCAGGTGCTGGGTATGCAGAACCTGCCCCTTGGCCATGGTCAGTCCCGCAGAATCAGCGACCTCTCGCAGGACTTCCAGTTTCTCCGGCGAAGGCTCTTCATGCACGCGGTACATCAGCGGGCTGCGTTTTTGCTCCAGTGTCTCGGCGGCACAGACATTGGCCGTGACCATGAACTCCTCGACCAGTTTATGCGCGTCCAGCCTTTCGCGGAAATCGACCGATACCACCTTGCCCTCGTCCGACAGAACGATGCGGCGTTCGGGCAATTCCAAATCCAGCGGCTGGCGCTCGTGCCGGGCCTTGCTGGCGACGTGATAGGCCGCGAACAGGTCCGCGATTTCTTTCTTCAGCGGCTCGGTCGCGTCGTCGTAGGTTCCGTCCGCCGCGGCCTGCGCCTGTTGATAGGTCAGCGCAGCCGGCGAGCGCATCATGCCGCGATGGAATTCGTGGGCGATCTTGTGGCCCGCGGAGTTCAGGACAAAGCGCACCGCGACACAGGCGCGGTCGACGTTTTCATGCAGAGAGCACAGGTCACCCGACAGGACGTCGGGCAGCATCGGAACGACACGATCCGGGAAATAGCTGGAGTTGCCGCGATTGCGCGCTTCGCGGTCGAGCAGCGATCCGGGGCGGACGTAATAAGCCACATCAGCAATCGCGACCCACACGACATAGCCGCCATCGTTTTTCGGATCGTCATCGGGAAAGGCGCAGATAGCGTCGTCACGGTCACGGGCGTCCACAGGATCGATGGTGAACAGCGGCAGTTTGCGCAGGTCCTTGCGCTTGCCCATTGGGGCGGGTCTGGCTGCTTCGGCCTCGGCCAAAACATCTTTGGGGAATTCGTCGGGGATGCCGTGCTGGTGGATCGCGATCAGCGAAATGGCCTTTGGGGCCATCGGGTCGCCGAGCCTATCGATGATCTTGGCGGTGGGCAGGCCCATGCGGCCCTTGGGCCCGATCTGTCGCGCCTCGACCAGTTCGCCCTCTTTCGCGCCCATGCTGTCTTCCTTGGCGACGCGGTATTCGCGGTCGATCTTCTTGTCCACCGGAACGACACGACCGCCTTCGGAGCCGATGCGGTACAGGCCGACGATCTTGGCCGGACCGGACGCGATCTTGCGGATCAGGCGGGCTTCATAGGCAATTTCGGGATCGGACGACGGCGACAGGCGGCACAGAATCTGATCATTTTTGGTCAGCGCCGGATCGCCTTTTTTAGGGAAAAACAGGATTTTCGGCGCGGGATCGTCGCCGCGCCAGTCGACCGGCTGCGCCCAGATGTCTCCATGGCTGTCGATCCGCGCGACGCTCAGGACCAGCACTGGCGGCAGGTCGGATGCCCCTCGAAAGGCCTTGCGGTTCTTTTGCAGATGCCCCTCGGAAGTCAGCTCTTTGAGCATGCGTTTCAGGTCGATCCGATCGGCGCCCTTGATGCCAAAGGCGCGCGCGATCTCTCGTTTGTTGGTTTTGGTCGGGTTCTCCTTGATCCAGTCAAGAAGCCGTTGTTTGCTTGGTAATTTTTTCATGTCTTCCCCTAACATGGGGCCGCGGCTGCGTCATTTCAAATCAGCTGCCCGATCCACGTCACGCAAAGTCTCTGTCAGCGCGATTTTTGCCTTGCCGAGACTGGCGCATGTGTCGTCCAGCGCCGTGGCGCTCGACCAGCGCACGCCTTCGAAAATTCCGGTCGGCACGGGACTCGCGCCGCGCCTCAGCCCGATCAGCCAATAGCCTCCGTCCGGCGCAGGTCCGATGACGGCGTCATGGTCACCCAGCGCGGCAAAAGCGCGGGAGATCAGGGCGGGCGTAATGCCGGGAACATCGGCCCCGATAATGATCACCGGGCCCTTGGGCGCGCGCCGGAATATCCGCCCCATACGATCGCCCAGATCGCCGCCGCCTTGGGGCCAGCGCGGCAAGTGCCACGGCCAGACACGGCTCATCAGCCCCTCGTTATCCGGCGAAACCGCCAAAACGGTCTGCCAGCGCGGGTCACGGCCCAACCGCCGGATCAGGTCGCCGAACTGGTGTCGGAACCACCAAGCCGCCGCCGTCATTCCGATGTCGCGGCCCAAACGGGTTTTCACTCGGCCCGGATGCGGCTCTTTCACCATGATGAAAAGCTGCGCGCGGCTCATCCGAAGTATGTTGAGAGAATACGTGAGTAAATTGCTTTAAGTTGATGTATTTGCTTGATTTCAACACACTCATCAACCTGATGCATAGTCTTGCCGACCAAACCGAATTCCACCACCGGACAGAAGTCCTTGACGAAGCGCGCGTCCGAAGTGCCGCCAGAGGTGGAAGGTTCCGGCACAACGCCTAATTCCGCCTGGACCGATTGGCCAACAAGCTCAGAAAGCTCTCCGAGTGGATACACGAAGCTTTCACCGGAAACTGTTGTTCTCATTGATATTTCGATGCCTGTTTCTTTTGACATAGAGTCTGCTTCCGCTTGCAGCCATTCGGACAAACGCCACGACGACTGAGCGTCGTTGAACCGGATATTGACCGTGCTGCGGACCTCGGCCGGAATGACGTTGTTGGCAGGATTCCCTGCGTCGATCGTCGTCACCACCAGAGTGGAGGGATCGAAATGCGCCGTGCCGCGATCCAGCTCATGGTCCGACAGTTTCGCCACCAGCTTCGCCATGGCCGGGATCGGGTTTTTCGCGCGGTGCGGATAGGCGGAATGGCCCTGCACGCCGCGCGCCGTGAAATACGCGGTCATCGAGCCGCGCCGACCGATCTTCATCATCTCGCCCATGGTGTCCGGGCAGGTCGGTTCGCCGACCAGACAGTGATCCATGCGCTCGCCGTTGTCAGTCATCCAGTCAAGCAATGCAACCGTTCCGTCTTTGGCGTCGCCCTCCTCATCGCCGGTGATTGCCAGAACGATGGAACCATCCGGCGGCGTTTCAGTCACGAAATCGATAGCCGCCGCCGCAAAGGCCGCGACGCCGGATTTCATATCCGTGGACCCGCGTCCATACAGAAACCCGTCTTTCTGCTCCGCGCCGAAGGGATCGACCGTCCAGGCCGCCGCATCGCCGACCGGCACGACGTCGGTGTGGCCGTTGAACCCGAAGGTCCGGCCGTTGTTGCTGTCTCCCCAGCGGGCGAACAGGTTGCAGATGCCGTTCCGGTCCACGCGGGTGCAGGCGAACCCCGCCGCCGACAGCCGCTCCTCCAGCAGGGTCAGCGCCCCGCCCTCGGCCGGCGTAACCGAAGGACAGCGCACCAGTTCCGCCGTCAATTTTACAGGATCTGTTGCCATGGACAGGCCCCCTTTCTGCCCATGGCATACCGCCTCCAACCCGAGGCGGCAAGAGTTTGCAGCGCTCCACATTGAGGCGGCTGTTTTCGTGGTACGAAGATGTCGCGAAGTTCCGTCGCTTAAAACGGCGCGCGGGCCTCGAAGCGAATCCGTTCGCCGCCATCGGGGTGGTGGATTTCCAGTGCGAGGGCATGCAGTTGCAGCCTCTCGGCCGCCGCGATCACCGCAGCGCCGCCATAGAACCGGTCGCCGAGAATGGTGTGGCCGATTGCCTGCATATGGACCCGTAACTGGTGGCTGCGGCCGGTCAGGGGACGCAGTTCCATCCGGGTGGTCCGGTCATCGCGCTCCAGCACCTGCCAGTCGGTGCGCGCCGGTTTTCCCCGGTCATGATCGACCATCTGCAAAGGCCGGTTCGGCCAGTCCACGATCAGCGGCAAGTCGACCGTGCCGCTGTCCTGATCCACGACGCCGTCGACCCGCGCCAAATAGGTTTTTGCCGCCTTCCGCCGCTCGAATTGCAGCCCCAGATGCCTTTGCGCCGCCTTGGTGCGGGCAAAGATCATGACGCCGGAAGTATCCATGTCCAACCGGTGCACCAACAGTGCCTCGGGGAATTCGGCCCTGACGCGCAGTTCCAGACAATCCTGATGCTCCGCCGCCTTGCCCGGCACGGACAGCAGGCCCGACGGTTTGTCCAGCACCAGAAGCGCGGCGTCCCGGTGGATCAACTGCAGGGGCGTTCTTGGCGGCGTATATATCAGCGGCTCGATCATGGCGCCTTGTAGCAAGCAGCAACGCGGTGAACCAGCCAAAGACTCGACTCCGTCGACCGGTCGGGCTAATTTGGAACAAATCAAGAACATCGTGAGTCTCGCCGCCATGGCCCACCGCCGTATCCTGTCGCTCTGGTTTCCGCGTCTCGCCGCGGAGCGTGTCCTGCGCGCCGACCGCGGCCGGATCGAGCGGCCTTTCGCCATCGTCGCGGAACGGAACAACACCCTGACGCTGGCCAGCCTGTCGGCGGAGGCGGAGGCCGAGGGCCTGTCGGCCGGCCAGTCGCTATCGGATGCGCGGGCCTTTTGTCCCGAACTTATGACGCAACCGGCCAGTCCGGAGCAGGAAGCATCGTTCCTTCTGGCCCTGTCGCGCTGGGCCGGTAAATATTCGCCCTGGGTCGCGTCGCAACCGCCCGCCGCGCTGCTGCTGGACATCACCGGCTGTGCCCATCTGTTCGGCGGCGAGGCGGGGCTGGCGGAGGCGATCCGCACGGACAGTGAAGCGCTGTGCATGACCGTGCACATCGGCATCGCCGACACCGTCGGCGCGGCCTGGGCGCTGGCGCGCTATGCGGGCACGGCCAGCGTCGCACACCGCAGCGGCGACGCCATCGAACAAGAGGCCCGCGCGACGCGGTCGCGCGCCTTCAAGCGGCGCAACTGGGAACGCGGCGGGGCGGCACCAGCGCGGGCAGTGCATATTACCGCCGCCTCGGTCGCGCCCACGGGCCAGACCCGCGCAGCCATCGCCCTGCTGCCCCTGCCTGCGCTGCGGCTGGAACCCGAGACCTGCGCCAAGCTCGCCCGTCTGGGCATCCGCACGATCGGCGATCTGACCGGCCTGCCGCGCGCGTCCTTGGCGCGGCGCTTCGGGGCGGACGTGGTGCGGCGGCTGGATCAGGCGCTGGGCGCGGAACCCGAGCCGATCTCGCCCGGCGGCCCGCCGCAGCATTTCGCCACCCGCCTGTCGCTGCCCGACCCGATCGGGCTGGCCGAGGATATCGAGGCGGGGATCGACCGCCTGCTGCCGCCGCTCTGCGCCAAGCTGCGCAAGGCCGGACGCGGCGCGCGGCGGTTGCGGCTGACCCTGTTCCGGACCGACCGCAGCCTGCAACTGGTCGAGGTCGGGCTGGCGCGGCCCTCGGACGATCCGGCGCGCATCCGTCCGCTGGTGACACTGCAACTGCCGAGCATCGAGCCCGGCTTCGGCATCGACATGATGCGGCTGCAGGCGCATGTGACCGAACCCCTGACCGAAACCCGCCACAAGGGCCATCTGGACGCGGTCGCCGCCGCTAAGGTTCTACGCGACGGCGATACGGCGCTGGCCGACCTGCTGGGCCGTCTGGGCGCGCGCATGGGGCTGGAGGCGCTGACCCGCCTGACCCCCGC
>JBFFQS010000109.1:0-7766 GCA_041573315.1 Amylibacter sp.
AGATCTGCATTTCCTCGCGCATTGGAGCCACGTCCAGCGCGCGGATCACCGGCTTGATCCTTGCCGGATCGAAGCCACCCTGCCCCGGCCCCCAGACCACGCCCAGTACTTGGCGCGGACCCAGCGGCACGATGACATAGGCTCCGGCCCCGACGCCCCCGGCAGGCGCCTTGTAGTCCAGAAACCGGTCGAGCGGCTGCGTTGTCAGAACGCTGACCAATGCGCCCTCGGGAAAAATACTCTGCTCGGGGTTGTCTGCCACAGGTACTGCCTAAACGTGATTATGTTGTTTTCACGGAAACCGCCCTACTGTAATATCCGTCCAACGGCCAGAGAAGCCAGCACTTAAAGGGATAGCCCGCCGGATTTTTCAGCAGTCGGCGGATTTCGCCCAAACAGAAAAACAAAATGCCAAGACCATTGGTCGACCGAGGACAGCATGAGCAAAACAGACACCAGAATCGCCGCGCTCCGCGCAGATATTCTTGCCGATCCGCACCTGATACTGGATGACAAGGACATCATGACGGCGCTGATCTCCGGCGGGGACGAACTGATCGGAAACAACGTGTTCGACCTGCGCAACATGGCGCTGCAACATATGTCGACACGGCTGGACGAATTGTCGGAGACCCACAGCACCGTGGTCTCCACCGCTTACGACAATCTGGCCACCGCAAACCAGATCAACCGCGCCATTCTGGCCCTGCTGGACCCGCAGAGCTTTGGCGACTTCCTGAAGTTTCTTGAAACCACGCTGGCCGAGAGCCTGAACGTCGGCACGGCGAAGCTCTGCCTCGAAACGCCGATCGTGCGCATCAATGGCCAGCCGCAGAAGGAATATGGCGGCGGCGTCGCCTTTTTGCTGCCGACGACGATCGCCAAGTACGCCGCAGGCAGCACCACGGTGCAACCGCGACCGGTCACCCTGCGCAAGACGGCTGCCGCCTCTGCCGAAATATTCGGCGAAGAGGCAGCAAACATCCGCAGCGAGGCGCTGGTGCTGATCCAGCTGGGTGCGGACAAACAGCCCGGTTTGCTAGCGCTGGGATCGACCGACGCGGATCAGCTTGCGCCGGGTCAAGCTACGGACCTGCTGCTGTTTTACGGCGCTGTTTTCGAGCGGGTCATGCGGCGCTGGCTAAGCTGACGCAGTTCGGGGCGCAGGCGCAGGGCTTGGACAGATTGGGCACGGTCTGATGCATGCATCGCCCCAGGCGTGTCCGTCCGAGTGACAAATGCGGCTGCTCTGGTACAGTGGCGCAAAACAGGCAGCGGATAAAGATTTGGGCAAGACCACGAATTCAACAGACAGCGAGGGCCAGCCGATATCGGGCGGACATGACCTGATGGAGCGTTGGCTGGAGCACCTGTCAGCCCTGCGCGGAAATTCCGACAAGACCATAGATGCCTACCGACGCGATGTGTCCGGCTTTCTTGGATTCATGACCGGACATCTGGGCGGAGCCACGTCCAAACGGAGCCTCGGCAGAGTCGGCATTTCCGATATGCGGGCGTGGCTGGCTAACGGGCGGCGCAGCGGGCGGTCGCCGCGCAGCCTCGCCCGAGCGCTTTCCGCCGTGAAATCCTTCTATCGCTGGCTTGGCGAGGCCGTCGGCATTGACGTGACCGCCGTTCTGGCCACCCGCGCGCCGAAATTCAGCGCTGGTCTGCCCCGCCCGGTATCCCGCCCCGACACGCGCAACCTGATCGACACGGTTGAAGTGCAATCCGCCGACAGCTGGGTCGCGGCGCGCGATGTAGCGGTTGTCACGCTGCTCTACGGCTGCGGTTTGCGGATATCCGAGGCCCTGTCCCTGACGCGCGCCGCCGCCCCGCTGCCCGAAGTGCTCCGCATTACAGGCAAGGGCAATAAGGAGCGTCTCGTGCCGGTGCTGCCGGTGGTGCGGCAGGCGGTCGACACATATCTTCGGCTCTGTCCTCTGGCTCAGCGGCCGGACGATCCGCTGTTCCTGGGCAAGCGCGGCGGGCCGCTCAATCCGCGCCTGATCCAGAAGGTGATTCAACAGGCGCGGATGCAACTGGGCCTGCCGGCCAGCGCCACGCCGCACGCAATGCGCCACTCCTTCGCCACGCATCTGTTGGAATCCGGCGGCGACCTGCGCTCGATTCAGGAACTGCTCGGGCATGCCTCTCTGTCCACGACGCAGGCCTATACGGCCGTCGATCAGGCGCGGCTGATGGAGGTCTACAAAAAAGCGCATCCCAAGGGATGACAGCCTTTCCCCGTGGGAAAATACTGGCTAAGAGGGTTTTATGACTCCTTATCTGCGCGCCTACCTCGTCCATCTGTTGACCGCCAGCGGCGCGGTCTTCTCGATGTTGGCGATGCTGGCCGCGGTGGACGCGCAGTGGTCGCTGATGTTCGTCTGGCTTATGGTGGCGTTTTTTGTCGACGGGATCGACGGGCCGCTGGCGCGGAAATATCACGTCAAAAAGAATGCTCCGGAAATCGACGGCGAACTGCTCGACCTGATCATCGATTACCTGACCTACGTCTTCATACCGGCTTTTGCCCTGTTCGAAAGCGACCTGCTGCCGGGGTGGACCGGCTGGATCTGCATCATCGTCATCACCTTCGGCAGCGCGCTGTATTTTGCCGACACCCGGATGAAAACAAAGGACAACAGCTTCAGCGGCTTTCCCGGCTGCTGGAATATGGTCGTGTTGGTGATGTTCGCGATTGAACCGAATTTCTGGATAATACTGGCGCTGGTGTCGTCGCTGACCGTGACGATGTTCTTTCCGCTGAAATTCATCCATCCGGTCCGCACGGAACGGTGGCGCGGACTGAGCCTGCCGATTGCCATGGTCTGGACCATCCTGGCCGGGATCGCGGCCTGGAAGGATTTCCATCCCGGCCCGATCGTTACGGTCGGACTGACCGTAACGAGCCTTTATCTTCTGCTGGTCGGCCTGGTCATACAATTCCTGTACGACCGGAAACCGGCCGTCTGACTATTTGGAAAAGGCCTCGTCGAGCCGTTTTTCAAGGTCTTGCAAATCGTCGGGAACAGACTGGTTCTGAGCCCGAAGTTCCGCCATTTGCTCCCGCAGAAGTTCGCGTGCCTCATGCAGATCCTCGGGTTGATAGGTCGCTTCCTCCAGCATCAGAGCGATCCGCGCCTTCAGCGGTTCAAATGACATCTACTTTTTTCCTTCCACAGCGGATGCACAGTCTTTGCATATCGGCGTGTAGGGTAACACATTCAGCCGCTCTTCGCCGATATCCTCACCGCAGCGGGCGCAGATGCCATAACTGCCGTCCACGATCCGGTCGAGCGCCGCCTGGATCATCCGGATCTCGTTTTTACCTGCCGCGCCGATGCCTTGCAGCACTTCATCGCCCTCCACCTCGGTCGCATGATCCTCGACGTCGCGGTTGTGGTGTTCCTCCAGTTCGTCGTCGATGGAATGAAGGCGTTGCTCCAGTTCCTCTAACCGGCTTTCCAATTGGGCTTTGCGCTGGTTCAGCGATGTCATTCGAGTCTCCGTTTTTCGTTCCGGTTCATATGAGCGTCTAATGTTGCGCAGGTCTTTGATCCTGATCAAGCCCAAAACCTCTAAATACGGATCAAAATCACGCCAGCGACGATAAAGACCGCCGCTATCAGCTTGCGGGCATCCGCCCGTTCGCCGAGTACAAGCACCCCGATCAGCACAGCGAACAGGACCGACGTCTCGCGCAACGCGGTCACAAGCGCGATCGGAGCGACGGTCATGGCCCAGACCGCGATCCAGTAAGCCCCAACCGATGCGGCACCCGCCGCCAGACCGAGCCCCCAAATTCGGCGCGAACGCGGCAGGGCAGCCAATCCGCGCCTGCGCAATCCCCAGAGCGTAAACAGGAGCGCGTCGCCCATGAACAGCCAACCAACATAGCCCGACGCATCACCCGCAGCCCGCGCACCCATTCCGTCGGCGATCGAATAGCCCGCGGTTCCGAGCGCCGAGCCGAGCGCAAAGGGCAGCAGTTGCCGCGATTCGCCAAGGTCGAACACTCCACGCGCCATCTGGATGATGCCGAAGGCCAGCAGGATGACAGCGGCGATCTGCAAACCTGTAACCTTGTCCGGCAATATAAAAAACCCGGCTGCCAGCACGATCACCGGCGCAGTTCCCCGGGCAATCGGATAAACGCGGCCCAGGTCACCGAAGCGATAGGCAGCAGTCAGGCAGAATTTGTACAGCAAGTGAAAAAAGACAGACAACGCAAGCCAGCCCCAAGCTTCCGGCGCCGGGGCGGGAAAGAGCAGCGCCATGCACAACCCGATCAGACCATGCGCGATGGACAGGATGATCATGCCCTGCATCTTGTCCTCGCCGAACTTGATGACCGCATTCCAGGACGCGTGCAGCAGCGCGGCGAACAGCACCGCGAAAAAGACACCGATTGTCATCGTCAGATCAACAGCGAGGCTGCCCCCTCGTGTTTGAGAAGCCAGACCTTGCTTTCGATGCCGCCGTGACCGGAATAGCCGCCAAGGCCATCGGCCGCGACGACGCGGTGGCAGGGGATGATGATCGGGATCGGGTTCGCACCGCAGGCGGCGGCGACGGGCCGCGCCGGCGCGGCCAGCGACAGCGCCAGATCACCATAGGTGCGCGTCGCTCCAAACGGAATGGCCAGCAGGCGCTCCCAAACGGCTTGCTGAAAGTCGGTTCCGGCAGGTGCCAGCGGCAGGTCGAAAGTGTGCAATTCGCCATTGAAAAAGGCCTCCAGCTGGCGGAGGCCTTCTTTCAATACATCGCTTCGAAAACCGGTGCTCTCGGCATTCCAGAGCAGCCGGGTTATCACGCCACCTTCCTCGACCAGACCGATGCGGCCGAGCGGGGTTCTGGTGGCCGCTACATTCATCCAAGCGCCTCGTCGCAGCGCCGGCATGTGCCGGAATGAGAATGGCTTCCGACATCCGGCAGGATTTTCCAGCAGCGCTGGCACTTATCGCCCTCGGCCATTTCGAAGACGACACCGACACCCGGAATTTCCGGCAGGCGGAAGGCCTCGTACGGCGCCGGATCGCCGGTCAGCGCAACCGCGGAGGTGATGCAGACATCCGCGAAATCCACCGATTTCAGCGCCGCGAGCGTGGCGGCATCCTCTACGTGGACCACCGGGGCGGCCTCGAGCGAGGCACCGATCACCTTGCTTGCCCGTTGCACCTCCAATGCCGCCGTCACGACCCGGCGCACCCGGCGGATCGCGGCCCATTTTGCAGATAGTTCAGCATTGAACCATTCTGCCGGTGTCTCGGGGAAATCCTGCAAATGCACGCTCTCGCCCTCGCCGGTCATGCGCTCCAGCCAGACGTCTTCCATGGTGAAGCACAGCATCGGGGCAAGCCATGTGGTCAGGCGACGGAACAGCATGTCCAGAACGGTCCGCGCAGAACGGCGCTCGAGGCTGTCCTCGCCGTCACAATACAGCACATCCTTGCGGATATCGAAGTAAACCGACGACAGGTCGACCGTGCAGAATTGGAACAGTTGCTGGAACACGCCCTGAAAGTCGTATTTGACATATCCGTTGCGAACGACCTGATCAAGTTCGGCCAAACGGTGCAGGACCCAGCGTTCCAGTTCCGGCATCTGTTCCGGCGCGACCTTTTCTGCCTCGGAAAAATCGTTCAGGTTGCCGAGGATGAACCGCATCGTATTTCGCAGGCGGCGATAGCTGTCGGCGGTGTTCTTCAGGATTTCCGGCCCGATACGCAGATCGGCGGTATAGTCCGCCTGCGCCACCCAGAGCCGAAGGATATCCGCGCCGTATTGCTTGATCACCTGCTCCGGCGCGATGGTATTGCCCAGCGACTTGGACATTTTCATGCCCTTTTCGTCGAGCGTGAAACCATGTGTCAGCACACCCTTGTAAGGCGCGCGGCCCATCGTCCCGCAGGCCTGAAGCATCGAGGAATGGAACCATCCGCGGTGCTGGTCGGTGCCCTCCAGGTAGAGGTCGGCAATGCCGTCCGGCGTGCCGTCGGGGCGGTCGCGCAGCACGAAAGCGTGGGTCGAGCCGGAGTCGAACCAAACGTCCAGAATATCGAAGACCTGATCCCAGTCGTCGGGGTTCACTCCATCGAGCCCCGACAGGAACCGCTCCTTGGCGCCGTCGAGATACCAGCAATCCGCGCCGTCCACTTCGAAGGCGGCCTTGATGCGGGCGTTTACCTCTTCATTGCGCAGGATGAAATTATCGTCCGTCGGCAGCGCGTCCTTGCGGGTAAAGCAGGTCAGCGGCACGCCCCACGCCCGCTGGCGCGACAGAACCCAATCGGGGCGCGACTCGATCATCGAATACAAACGGTTGCGACCAGTGCGCGGCGTCCATGTCACCAGTTCGTCGATGGAGCGCAGCGCCCGTTCGCGGATCGTCTTGCCGTAGGCGTCGTTGCCGCCGATTTCCTTGTCGATCGCGGCGAACCACTGCGGCGTGTTGCGGAAGATCACCGGAGCCTTGGACCGCCAGGAATGCGGGTAGCTGTGCGTGGTGCGGCCACGCGCGATCAGGGCGCCGGCCTCGACCAGCTTGTCGATGACCGCAGCGTTGGCCTTGCCCTCTTTGCCCTTGCGGTCGAATACCTGAAGGCCCGCGAAGAACGGCACATGCGGCAAAAATTCGCTTTCCTCGCCGACATTGTGGGTCATCCGGTCGAGCCAGTTGCGCTTCATGAAGGCTTCGTAGTCGTCGGCACCATGCGACGGCGCGGTATGCACGAAGCCGGTACCGGCCTCGTCGGTCACATGATCGCCGTCGATCATCGGGACGTCGTAATCCCAGAACGGGTCCAGCGCCGTCAGAGGATGGATGCAAACCGCATCCTTCAGATCGTCCGCAGACACATCGGACACGCGCGCAAAAACAGTGACGCGCGCCTTTTCCAACGCATCCGCTGCCAGAACATCCGCGAGGATGTACAGGTCGCCCCCGGCCGTCCAGCTTTCTTCCTGCGTTTCGTCAACCCGGTAGAGCCCGTAAGAGATTTTCGGGTTATAGGCGACTGCCTTGTTGGACGGGATCGTCCAAGGCGTCGTGGTCCAGATCACCACCTTGGCATCCTTGATCGCTTCGGGCGCGGATTTGAAGGCGAAAGGCACCCAGATCGTATGGCTCTTGTGGTCGTGATACTCGATCTCGGCCTCGGCCAGCGCGGTTTTTTCCACGGGCGACCACATCACGGGCTTCGAACCCTGATACAGCGAGCCGTTCATTACGAATTTCATGAACTCGTCGGCGATCACCGCCTCGGCGTGGTAGTCCATCGTCAGATAGGGATCTTCCCATGTGCCGGTGACGCCCAGACGCTTGAATTCCTCACGCTGGATGTCGATCCAGCCCTCGGCGAATTTGCGGCATTCCTGACGCAGCTCGACGATCGGAACGTCGTCCTTGTTCTTGCCCTTGGCGCGGTATTGCTCCTCTATCTTCCATTCGATCGGCAGGCCGTGACAATCCCAGCCGGGAACATATCGCGAGTCCTTGCCCATCATCTGTTGCGAACGGACGACCATGTCCTTCAGAACCTTGTTCAGCGCGTGACCAATGTGCAGGTGGCCGTTCGCGTACGGCGGGCCGTCGTGCAGGACGAAGCTCTCGCGCCCCTGTTTTTCACGCAGGCGGTCATAGACGCCGATCCGCGCCCAACGCTCCAGCCATTCGGGTTCGCGTTTCGGCAGGCCCGCGCGCATCGGAAAGTCGGTTTTCGGCAGGTTCAAAGTGTCTTTGTAGTCAGGCGTCTCAGCAC
>JBFFQS010000110.1:0-7747 GCA_041573315.1 Amylibacter sp.
CATTTCGGCAGTCGCCAGCCCTGACAGCATCATGACGTCGGTCAGGCTGCCAAGGTGACCGATCCGGAATACCTTACCGGCAACTTCGCCCAAGCCGACGCCAAACGCCACGCCATATTTGTCCGCCGCCTTGGTGACGATATCGGTGCCGTTGAACCCTTCGGGTACGACGACTGCCGTCACCGTATCGGAATAGATGTCCGGCGACTCCGCGCAGGGCTTCATTCCCCAGGCCGCGACCGCCTGGCGGACGCCTTCGGCCATACGGTAATGGCGGGCAAAGACTGTATCAAGCCCCTCTGACAGTAGCATATCTGCCGACACTGCCAACCCGTTCAACAAGCCGACCGCAGGCGTATAAGGATAGCCGCCGCTCTTGTAGGAATTACGCATGTCCTGAAAGTCAAAGAATGTGCGCGGCAGTTTCGCAGTTTCCATCGCGGCGAGCGCTTTTGCGCTGACACCGCAAATCGCAATCCCCGCCGGCAGCATGAAACCTTTCTGCGATCCGGTAATGGCGATATCGATGCCCCAGTCGTCCATCCGGAAGTCCATCGACGCGATGGAACTGACACCATCGACGAAGAACAGCGCCGGGTGGCCGACGGCATCGATCGCCTTGCGCACGCCCGCAATGTCGCTGCGAACGCCTGTGGCGGTTTCGTTATGGGTCGCCAGAACCGCCTTGATCTTGTGGTCCTTGTCATCGCGCAACGCCTGCTCGATAGCCTCGACCGGCGCACCCTTTCCCCAGTCCTCTTCGATGATCTGGACATCGAGGTGGTGGCGCTGACACAGGTCGATCCAGCGATGAGAGAACATGCCGTGGCGAGACGCCAGCACCCTGTCGCCCGGCGACAATGTGTTGCTGACCGCCGCTTCCCAACCGCCGGTCCCGGAGGCGGGAAACAGAATGACCTCGCCGTCGGTGGTTTTCAGGATCTTTTTGACACCCTCGACGGCCGGAGTGAATATCTCGCGGAATTTCGGCGAGCGGTGATCCAGAGTCTGCATGTCACAGGCTTTGCGCAATGCATCGGGGATATTGGTCGGGCCGGGAATGAAAACCGGATTTTGATCTGACATGGTACGTCTCCAAACTTTGAGAGCCCATTAGAAGCCGCCGTGGATATTTTTGCAATTTTTTCAAAATAATATTTCATTTATTTGGATGTGTATTTTTTATGCTTTAAAACAAAGACTTAATATTTTTCATTATACGAAGTATTTTTTCAAAATTAATTTATGCTTTGATTTTTACTCGAATCTTGCTAGTTGGATCACATGGAAAACGATCAAAAAAGACAGCGTGGTCGTCCGCGCGCCTTTAGTCCCAAAACCGAACAGAACACGATCCAGTCGCTGGATCGTGCGCTGATGATCCTCAAGAAGATTTCCGACCAGGACGGCGTGTCACTGTCCGAACTGTCAGAGCTTTCGGACCAGTCGCCGGCGACCGTCTATCGCGCCCTTATCACATTGCAGGCACACGATATCGTCGGCTTCGAAGAGGAAGGCCAGCTGTGGCATGTCGGCCCCGGGGCCTTCCAGATCGGCAGCCGCTTCCTGCGACGCTCGAACATCCTGCAGCGCAGCCAGCCCATCATGCGCGACCTGATGCGCGAGACGGGCGAGACGGCGAACCTCGGGATCGAACGCAACGACCAGGTCCTTTTTATCTCTCAGGCAGAGACACACGAGACGATTCGCGCCTTTTTCCCTCCGGGATCACGTAACCACATGCACTCCTCGGGCATCGGCAAGGCTCTGCTGGCATATTTCGATCCGGCCCGCCTGAAGGCGATTGTCGACAAAGAAGGGCTGGTCCGCTTTACCGACAAGACCATCACCGACCCTGACACGCTGGACGCCGAACTGGTTAAAATCCGCAAATCCGGCTTTGCCGTCGATGACGAAGAGCGAACCGATGGAATGCGCTGCATCGCGGCACCGGTTTTCAATGTGCATGGCGAGCCTTTCGCCGGCCTGTCCGTGTCCGGCCCGTCCTTCCGCATCCCGATGAACGCGACGCCGCAAATCGGCAGGATCGTGCGGCAGGCGGCGGAGTCGCTGACGCAAGCGATCGGCGGCCGGCCCATGGCAGCCGAATAGGCAGTCAATCCGGCTGCTACTTGCCGGGGTTCCAGATATTTTTGGGGTCGGGCGGCCATTTGATCTTCCGCCCATCTCCGGCGCCAGTTTTCAATGACGCCCAATTGCGTCCCTCACTGGAAATCGAAGGCACTCAGCCCTGTGACCATCTCATCCAGCCCCAGCGGCTTGGTGATCGGCGGCTGGGCACGCGACAGACAGCCCTGACGCTCGCAGAGGCGGCAGGAGACGCCGACCTCGGTCGCCGGTGTCGTGTGGGGCATGGCCGCTCCGTAAACGGTATGCGCGCCTTGCTCGGCAGAGCAGCCCAGCAACAATGCGGTGCGGCGGATACGCTGGTTGAAGCCTGCTTTCGGGCCCTCGAGCGTGCGGGCGATCACCAAAAATTCGCTGTCATCAGGCATGACGACCTTCTCGGTGAATATCTGCGCCGGCTGGGCAAAGGCCGTGTGAACCGCCAGTTTCGGACAGCCCCCGCCAAAGGTCGCGCGCGGATAGCCGTCGATGCCCAGTCGCCGCAACACATTGCCCGCCTGATCGACCTCCATCAGGAAGAAAGATACCGCCGCAGCGCCTTTGGCCGGCAAGCTGACCAGACGGTTGGCCGCCTGTTCGAACGACACGTCGAACCGGCCCGACAGGACATCGAGGTCGTATTTCACACGCTTGGCCGCAACCTCGAACTTTTGCAGCGGCATCATCACTGCCAGCGCGGCGTAGCGCGCCAACTGGAACCGCGCGATACGTTTGGCCTCGTCAGAGCCGAGCCGGAAGCGCTGAACCTCGGCGTCGATCGCCTCGGGCATGGCCAGCAGGACCGCCTCGATCGCGATCTCCAGCGTCTGGTCGAACACCGGCAGGCGCTCCGACACGAACAGCCGCAGAGTGTGCTTGTCGAACCTGCGGCGCCACAGGGGCATCACGTCGACGGGCAGCGTACGGACGGAAATATGATGCTCTTTCTTCATCCAGTCAGTGATCCCGCGCCGCGTGTCCCTGCTGCCGTCGAGCGCCTCGGCAAAAGAGCCTGCCGCCGACTCGATCTGGGGAAAGTGGTGCGCCCGCGATTCCAGCGCCTGCTGCACCTCGTCCGCAGGCAGCTTGGTGGCGACCAGATCGGTCGCGCGGCCCTCCTGCGCCAGCATATCCTTCAGATCTGACATGCGTTCGTGCGACTCCCGATAGGCGCGATACAACTTGACCAGACCAGTCGCGGCGTTCGGAGCGGCCTCGGCCAGTTCGAACAGCTCTTGCGGGCCGGGCAGTTCGCCAGCCAGCAGCGGGTCGGAGAAAACTTCCTTCAACTCTGCCACGGCGTCCGTCACTTCGCCCTGCAAATCGTCTAGGTCGATGTCGTAAGTGCTGCCCAGTTTCAACAGCAGCTGCACGGTCAGCGGCCTCTGGTTGCGCTCTATCAGGTTGAGGTAGCTCGGCGAAATGCCCAGCTCGCTCGCCATCGCGGACTGGGTCAGGCCCAGCCCGTTCCGGACCCGGCGGATTTTCGGGCCCGCGAATACTTTATGCTCTGCCATGGGGCGGCTCCTCGGATGCGCGGTGCGGCGCAGGTCAATTTACAGGAGTTTACAGATTTACACCACAATCTTTACAGAATAACACATCATTACATCTTTTTATGGTTATTAGTCAACAATTTGCGCGACACGTGACTCTGGTCTGGTAAACATTGTCACAAGTAAATTTTGTCACATAGCGCCAATCTGCCAAATGATACGGATGCGACGTGGCGGGTTTACCTGCCAGGCCCCCAGCAACTGGGGTCTGGCAAAACCCGAGATTCCGGAGCCGGAACACACTATAACCCCGGGGAAGTCATCCCCGAACATCGCGAAGGAGAATGCCATGAACACGATTGTTCCCGTCAAGGAACGGACCAATGCTATGGCCGAAGGTCAGGAGCCGGCTGCAGAAGCCGCGATCCGGATGCTGGCCAACGACCTGCACCGGTTGAACCAGTCGGTTATGCGCGCGGTGGACGCCGGGGTCTCGGTGGAACTGATCCGCTCCGCCCGCCATCACTGCGGCGACGGCAATTGGGGCGATCTGCTGGTTCCCGTCATCGTCAAGAACAGTCCCGCCTAGTACAAGACACGACGGACGGTCCGTACGCTTCTGAATTAAAATGGCAAAGGCCGGTCTGCATTCCCGCAAACCGGCCTTTCGCATGACTTGAAGACTTGAAGGCGCTCAGCCTTTCCGGTTCATCCGGTTTTCCATCAGATCCTCAACGACTTCCGGATCGGCGAGGGTCGATGTGTCGCCGAGCGATCCGGTATCATCCTCTGCCACTTTGCGCAGAATCCGGCGCATGATCTTACCGGAGCGTGTTTTCGGCAGTCCAGGCGCCCACTGGATAAAATCAGGGCTGGCAATCGGTCCGATTTCCTTACGCACCCAGTCGCGCAATTCCTTGCGCAGTTCTTCGGTCGGCTCGAGGCCCTGCATCAAGGTGACGTAGCAATAGATACCCTGACCCTTGACGTCATGCGGGAAGCCGACGACGGCGGCTTCCGACACGCTCGGATGCGCGACCAGCGCGCTTTCGATTTCCGCTGTACCCATGCGGTGGCCGGACACGTTCAGCACATCATCGACACGGCCCGTGATCCAGTAATAGCCGTCCTTGTCGCGGCGGCAGCCATCACCGCTGAAATAATAGCCTTTGTAGTCCGAGAAATAGGTTTTCACGAAACGGTCGTGATCGCCATAGATCGACCGCATCTGGCCGGGCCACGCATCCTTGAAGCAGAGTACGCCCTCGGCCTCGACCGAAGTGATTTCCTCGCCTGTCTGGGGCTCGACAATGACCGGTTGGACGCCGAAAAACGGCACGGTCGCCGACCCCGGCTTCGTGACGATCGCTCCGGGCAGCGGCGTCAGCATGTGCCCGCCGGTTTCGGTTTGCCACCACGTATCGACAATCGGGCAACGGCCCCGGCCGATAACCTCGTTGTACCAGTTCCAGGCTTCGGGGTTGATCGGTTCGCCGACCGTTCCGAGGACCTTCAGCGAGGACAGGTCGAACGGCTCGACGATCTCGCTGCCCTTGCCCATCAGGGCGCGGATAGCGGTCGGGGCGGTATAGAACTGATTTACCTTGTGCTTGTCGACCACCTGCCAGAAACGGGTGGCGTCCGGATAGGTCGGCACGCCTTCGAACATCAGCGTCGTCGCGCCGTTGGCCAGCGGTCCGTAAACGATGTAGCTGTGCCCCGTGATCCAGCCGATATCGGCGGTGCACCAGTAGATGTCGCCGTCGTGGTAGTCGAAGACATATTCATGCGTCATCGCGGCAAAGACCATATAGCCGCCAGTGGTGTGCAGCACGCCTTTCGGTTTGCCGGTAGAGCCCGAGGTGTACAGGATGAACATCGGATCCTCGGCACCCATCGGCTCTGGCTCACAGTCCGCGCTGGCTTCGGCAACCAGGGTTGCGTAGTCGTGATCGCGGCCTTCCTTCATAGTCGCGCCTTCGCCCGTATGCGCCACCACGATCGTCTGAACGTCGCCGCAAATCTTCATCGCCGCATCGACATTCGCCTTCACGGGAATATTCTTGCCGCCGCGCGGTCCCTGATCGGCCGTAACGACCAGTTTGGCGCCGCAGTCCGTGATCCGACTGGCCAGAGCATCCGGTGAAAACCCGCCGAAAACGATTGAATGCACCGCACCGATACGCGTGCAGGCCAGCATTGCATAGGCGGCTTCCGGGATCATCGGCATGTAGAGCACGACGCGGTCACCCTTGCCGACACCCAAAGACTTGTAGGCGTTGGAGAGTTTGCAGACCTGCTCGTACATTTCATTGTAGGTGATGTGGCGGTCCGTATCGAGGGCATCGCCCTCCCATATCAGGGCCACCTGATCGCCGCGTGTCTCCAGATGCCTGTCGAGGCAGTTTGCACTGACGTTGAGCACGCCATCTTCGAACCAGTTGATAGACACGTCCGGATGGGCGAACGTCGTGTTCTTGACCTTCGTATAAGGCTTGATCCAGTCCAGCCGTTTCCCTTCTCTGCCCCAGAATTTATCCGGGTCTGATACCGACTCTTCATACATCGAATCGTACTTCTTTTTGTCGCAGTGCGAATTTGCGACAAATTCGGGGCTCGGCGGATAAACAGCCTCTGACATGGTACTCCTCCTGGATAGCGGGCATCCGCATACATTGCGGTTAGGCGGCAATGTAGATTGTATGATGCGCCGATTTCAACTGTCAAAACGCCGCGTTTTACCAATGTCTTGAAGGCAAGTTCCGCTATACAGAAACTATAGTTGACAATGTTAATTATATATTCTAGCTTCCTGAACGCAAGCACAACAAAAAATTCGCTAAAACGCCTTTACCGCCCTCCGGTTGTGGCACCACGCAGTAGGATTGACAGAAATGGCCAACTTCTTATCCCTGACGGATGCAGTGTCAGAGCACCTAAAGGACGGCGATACCGTCGCCTTCGAGGGTTTTACACACCTCATCCCTCACGCCGCCGCGCACGAAGCCATACGGCAGGGACGCAAAAACCTCACGCTGATCCGGATGACACCTGACCTCATATATGACCAGATGATCGGCATGGGTATGGCGAAGAAGGTTGTGTTTTCTTATGCCGGCAACCCCGGCGTCGGCCTGCTTCGGCGCCTGCGGGACGCGGTCGAGAACGGGTGGCCGAACCAGTTGGAGATCGAAGAGCACTCCCACTCCGCCATGGCCAATGCCTACGAAGCCGGAGCAGCAGGCCTGCCGCTGGCCGTTTTCCGCGGCTATCGCGGCGCCGGTCTGGCCGAGGTCAATCCCAACATAAAATCCATCACCTGCCCGTTTACCGGCGAAAAGCTGGCGGCGATCCCGTCGAACCGGCCTGACGTGACCTTCATCCACGCCCAAAAGGCGGATAAGAAGGGCAACGTTCTGATCGAAGGCATCATCGGCATCCAGAAAGAGGCCGCGCTGGCCGCCAAACGCGCAGTGGTGACCGTCGAGGAAGTCGTGGACGACCTGAACAACCACCCCAACGCCACCGTGCTGCCGCACTGGACACTTGCCGCCGTCTGCCTGGTTCCGGGCGGCGCACATCCGTCCTATGCGCATGGGTATTACATACGCGACAACGCCAGCTATCTGGAATGGGACAAGATTTCAGCGGACCGCGACCGGTTTCAGGCGTGGATGCAAGAAAACGTGTTGAACGCGACGGTGGAAGATTTCGCCAAACGCGTGGAAAGCCTGAGGGTATGACCATGAGCGAACTCGGATATACTTCGGACGAGATGATGACCATCGCGGCGTCGCGGGTGATGCGCAACGACGACGTCTGTTTTGTCGGTATCGGCGCGCCGTCGGCGGCCTGCAACGTTGCCCGCCTGATCCATGCGCCGGATATCACTCTGATTTACGAAAGCGGCACGATCGGCACCGAGCCGGACGTGTTGCCCCTGTCGATCGGCGACGGCGAACTGTGCGAAACCGCGCTGACCACCGTCAGCGTGCCGGAAATGTTCCGCTACTGGCTGCAGGGCGGCTGGATCAGCGTCGGCTTTCTGGGCGCGGCGGAGGTCGACAAGTTCGGCAATATCAACACCACGGTGATCGGCGATTATCACCAGCCCAAGGTCCGCC
>JBFFQS010000111.1:0-7686 GCA_041573315.1 Amylibacter sp.
CGCCGCCAGTCAGAAGCTGCACGTTAGGCGAGCCGGTCATTATCGGCCCGGTCGCGGAGCCGACCGGACCGCCGACTGTCGCTGGCTTTTCCGGCCGCCCATTGCCTACAGCCCTGCCCGGGTCAGCAACTCGAATTCGACGCTCTGCTGTTCCGCATCGCGACTGGATGGGTGTAGCACCCAGGTCGAGGCTGAAAAGTCGGGACTGACACGCCGGATCTGTTCCGCAACGATATGCGCATCGTCCAGCCGTCTCGCGGCAGAATAGGCAATCGCAAGCTCGACCAATTGCACCATCGTCCGGTCCTCGCCTTCGCGGCCGCGGCTGAGTTGCTCGATCGCTGCCTCATACTGGCCGGTCAGGCGCAAAGCTCTTCCCTTGATCCAGTTGTAGAACGGCGGATGACCGGGGCTGAGGGACATCGCCCGGTCGATCGCCTCAATCGCCTTTTCCGGTTCTCCTGAGAACGTGTAGCTGTGCGCGAGAACGGCCCAGACGTCCGCCGAACCGGGCAGCAGCCGGGTCGCCTCGAGACCGGAATTCACCGACTCGTCCCAGTTGTTCTCGAGCAGCAGCATCAGGCCCTCCAGCCCGCGGCTCATACCGTCGTCCGGCTTGCGCCGCAGAATGACGTTCAGCTGATTGCGAGCCTCCAGAAGGTCTGCCGCAGGGTCTGTCGATATCCCAAATCGAACCTTCAGCAGCGCATGCCACGCCAGCCCCCTTCGGGCACTTGTGTAATCGGGGTCGATTTCGAGCGCCTTGCGATAGCTCACTAAAGCATCGCCAAGACTGGACGGATCGAGCTTGATCAAATGCCGAACGCCATTCGCCGCATACAGCCATGCGTTCAGGTCATCCGTATCGTCGAGATACTGGATGCGATTGCGCTCGGCGCTGCTAAGGTCGATCTCCAGCCCACGCAGAATCCTCAACGTGATTTCATCCTGCAAGCTGAATGCCTCCGTCACGTCGCTGTCGAAGCGGTCCTGCCAGACGTCGATGCCGGTTTCGCCGTCAATACAGCGGACAAAGACCCGCACCAGATCATTGTCCCATTCGAGCGTCCCGGTTATCAGGTAACGCACTCCCAACTCCTGCGCATAGGCCTGAGCATCTACATCGCTTTTTTCCTCGGAGTCGGGAGGAACGGTCACCACGAACAATTCGCGCGCCGTAATGGCATAGAGCGCGTAAGTAACACCGATTGTCACACCGCCGGCCAGCCTTTGCTCAGCCTCGGTGCTGTTTGTCGAAGTGAACGGACGGACGGCGATGCGGGGAATATTCTGGGCCTCTCCGACAAAGTTTTGACGTAAAAAACTGCGGAAGTCACTTGAGATCGCGAAAGCACCTATAAATATCGCCGCGCCGAGGGCAAACCCTGCAAGTGTCGCCCAAATCCAGCGGAACCGCCAAAACAGGCCAGGGCGCGCCAGCGCTTCTGGCGCCGTCGGTTGCGCCCGCTCCACCGCCTCGCCCGGTGGCGCAAACTGTGCCCGGCGTTGACCAAGCGCAGCGACAAGTTTCGCGTCTCCTCTCCGGCGGGCCTTCTCGATGCCTCTGTCAAGAACCGCCACGATCCGGTCTGACAGCCTTGAGCGCCATTGCGCGATCAGCTCGTCGAAGGCATCCGAACCCGACTCGAACCCCTCGAGCAAGGGACCACGGCAAAGGTCCAGAAGCTCTTCCGGCGTCGTGGCCGCGCCGCCTTCGATCTCGGCAAAGCGATGCAGGTCGACCCGGATACCACTTGGGTTGAAGTCAATCCGCTCGCCCTCTGTCGCAAGCATTTCCGCGTTGCGTTCGCCTAAAGTCTTGCGGATGTTTACCAGGGTCTGGCGCAGGTTGTGGCGGCCCCTCGAATGGTCGGCCTGCGGCCAGAGAACC
Source organism: Amylibacter sp. (assembly GCA_041573315.1). Classification (GTDB taxonomy): domain Bacteria; phylum Pseudomonadota; class Alphaproteobacteria; order Rhodobacterales; family Rhodobacteraceae; genus Amylibacter. Next base: position 1,892 of record JBFFQS010000111.1, read on the forward strand.
GACGCCGTATCCTCTCTCGTCGGCGCGCTCTGGGACACGATGGCGAGGGCCAGCAAGGCGCGGGCCTTCTGGCCCAGCGACGCGAAGACATCCGCGCCGTCCAACGGCCAGTACGGAGCGCCTAAAAGACGCCAAACACCTTCGGATGGCTCTTTCATTTGCCGTTCCCCTCAATAGACCGGGCATAGAATCACTTTGCTTCAATTTGTCATCTTAGCAGGTCAGGTGGATGTGCAAGCCAAAAGACAAAGGTCGCCGGGTATCGAATTGACGCCGCGCGACCTGCATTGACGCCTGTTGACGTCAGGCTGACGCCGTCAACGCAACACATGCAACGGCGCGTTGACGGCAAAGTTCTTATTATTTTCATATTGTTAATTAAATCAAAGGGGCCTGCGATGCCACATGATGTGCCTTTTACGGAACGACTGAAAGAATTCCGCCCAGCCCGGATATCAACCGGCCAATCAAGCGTCGCTCCGGCCATCGCTTGGGGCTCGATCCTGCTGGGCGCAGTGTCGGGGCTGATGCTCGGGCTCTGGTCCTTCGGCGGTCCGGTCGCCACCCCGGAGTGGATCGGACCCTATGACGCGCTGCCGCGCCGGTTTCTGCGGCTGGCGCATATCGCTCTGTTCGCGCTCGGCATGCTGCACCTCATGGTCTTTCGCCAAATTTCCGCTAGGCCGACGTCACCCACGATCGACCGCATGGCATTGAGAGCCATGGCTTTCGGCAATATCGGCATGCCCCTGGCCCTGATCGCGGCGGCTTGGTGGGAGCCGCTGAAATACCTGACACCGCTCCCCGCCTTCGCGCTGACCGCCGCATTCGCGGTGGCGGCGGCGGGCGCCATCAAACACAGCATCGGAGGTTCAAAATGAACAGATCGGAATTGGAAAACGAAATTCGCGCTACGCTCGCGCGCCTGACCGAACAGGATACGTCGGGAATTCCGGCGGACGCAGATTTGGGCGACGCTCTCGGCCTCGATAGCCTCGGCCGGCTGGAATTGCTCGCCGAAGTCGAGGACAGGCTCGACATGCTGTTCGATGACGTCGACATGAACAGGGCCAATACCATCGACGGCATAATCGAGATAGCCGAGCACAGCCGTGCCACGCTCGAAACGGAGGCAGGGTGATGCGGATAGGCTTGATCGCGATGAGCGGCGTGCGCGTCCGCACAACGGAACTTGCCGAACTGGGCGTGACGTTGCCCCAGTTCGTCAACCGGGGCAAGGTGATCGCCTCATTGCCCAGCCTCGGGCTTCTGACCGTCGCCGCCCTAACGCCGCCGGACATCGAAGTGGAGTATATCGAATACGACGCGCTCCCAGACGAAGACGCGCTGAAGCGCTTCGATCTGGTGGGCATCTCGTCCTTCACGGCCCGCATCGACGCGGCCTATGCGCTCGCCGACCGATACCGGGCCCTGGGGGTTCCCGTTGTCCTCGGCGGGCTGCATGTCTCGCTGATGCCGGACGAGGCCGCGGCGCATGCCGATGCCATCGTGACCGACGGCGCCGAGGGCGCCTGGCCGCAGTTGATCGAAGATTTCCGCGCCGGCCGGATGAAGCCGCGCTACCGCGGACTGCGCAAGGGCGTGTTCGACGCCGCCAACTACGCCTTCCCACGGTTCGACCTGTTGCGTGGCCGGCCCTATAACCGCGTCACGGTCCAGACGTCGCGCGGATGCCCGATAAACTGCGAGTTCTGCGCCGCCAGCATCCGCATCACGTCGAGCTTTCAGCAAAAACCGGTCGACCTGGTCATTGACGAACTTCGGGCCGCCACCGAAGTCGTCGAGACACCGTTCGTCGAGTTCGCTGACGACAACACCTTCGTCAACAAGAAATGGGGCAAGACGTTGTTGCGTGAGATGGCGCCGATGAACCTCCGCTGGTTCACGGAAACCGACATCACGGTGGCCGAGGACCCCGAACTGCTTGACCTGATGCGCGCCGCCGGCTGCAGGCAAATCCTGATCGGGCTAGAGAGCCCAAACGCGGCAGGCCTGCGCGGCCTTGATCCGCATGACTGGAAGGCCAAGCGCTTCGACCGCTATCTGGCCGCGATTTCCCGCATCCAGTCTGCCGGGATCAGCGTGAATGGAACCTTCGTTCTGGGGCTGGATACCCACACCACCGACGCTTTTGCGGAACTCCGCGATTTTATCGCCACCTCAAACCTGCTGGAGGTGCAGATAACCGTGCTTACACCCTTCCCCGGGACACCGCTGTATTCGCGCCTGAAACAATCGGGGCGATTGCTGACAGATCGCTTCTGGGATCGCTGTACCTTGTTCGACGTAAATTATCGCCCGAGCCAGATGAGCGTGGTGGAACTGGAAGATGGCTTTCGCTGGCTGGCCAGCGAAGTTTACAATGACCGGGAGTTCAGCCGGCGGAAGCGCCACTACATGGAACTCGTCAAGGCCCGGAACGCCCGGTCTGAGCGCCTGTCCGGTGACCGGCATGTCGCGTGACACGGCCAACACGAACCAGCCGCCGGGTGCCTCGCCGGCGGCCATTCGCGCGCATTACGACGCCGGAAACGGCTTCTTCGCGGCGTGGCTCGACGCCGGGCTGACCTATTCAGCCGGGCGCTGGCGCAGCGGCGGGCGCATCGCCGGCACGCTCGAACAGGCGCAGCGGCAAAAGCTGGACTGGCACCTGAATGCGGCGGGGGTCGGGGCCGGAACGCGCCTGCTCGACGTCGGCTCCGGCTGGGGCTCGCTGCTGAGCCGCGCCGTGACCGACCGCGACGCCGCGCTCGCGGTCGGTCTGACGCCCGCGAGCGAGCAGAGCCTGTGGATCAGGAACCGTCAGACCGACGCGCGGGTGCGTGTCCTGCCGACCGTCTGGCAGCGGGCCCGCTTTGAGGCCCCGTTCGACGCCATCACCTCTATCGGCGCGCTTGAACATTTCGCCCGCCCCGATCTCCTGCCCGACGAGAAGCGCCGCGCCTATTCCGACTTCTTCGCGTTCTGCAGCCGCAATCTGATGCCGCAGGGTCGCGTCTCTCTGCAGTTCATCGGCTGGATGGACGTAGCCACGGAAAATGAAACGCAAAATCTGCCGGCGCTGCTGTTCCCGGACAGCAATCTGCCCCGGGTAGGCGAGGTATTGGCGGCCTGCGACAGCCGGTTCCACATCATGGGTTTGGAGAACGTCCCCGACGACTACGCGCGAACACTGCGCGTCTGGCTGTCGCGCCTTTCCGCGAAACAAGAGGCCCTTACTGCAAGCCACGGCAAGGGTCTCGTTCGGGACCACATCCGCGCCTTCCGCCGATTCATCCTGGGATTCGAAACCGGCGCGCTGGGACTGTACCGCCTGTCTCTGCGTCACCGGGGATGCGGACATCACGAAGCGGGGCCGGAATGCCGACGCGATACATAACCACGCTTCTGAGGTTTCGCTGGACGGTATTCGTCCTGTGGGGCCTGTTGCTGCTGGCCTCGGCGACGACCTATGTAAAGCGCTTCAATATCGACAATTCCGTTGGCATCTGGTTCCTCGATAATGATCCCGCCCTCGCGCGATACCAAGATTTCAACCGGGCGTTCGGAGGCGCTGAATGGATCTTCGCGGTCCTGCAGACCCGCTCGTTACATGACCGCGGCTTTCTGACCCGGCTGCACTGGGTCAGCGCAGAAATCGAAGCGCTCCCCGAGGTGGAGCGGGTATTCTCGATCGCCTCGGCCGCCACCTTCTCGCACCGGAATAGCGGAGACGGGGCGGTGGCCCCCTACGCTTTGCCTTATACCAATCTGGTATGGCCTGCCGCGGAGCCGCCCGCCGGGCTTCGGGACCTGCTGGTGCATCCCGGAGACGACCGGCACACCGCCGTTTTGATCCGGACATCGGACCCTCCGCTAGCGGAGAACACCGAATGGGCGCGAACGGTGGAGTTGATCGACGGCATCTTCTCCAAAATGACCATCGAGAAATACTGGCTCGCCGGAACGCCGGTCATCAATGCCGAACTGAACCGCGCGGCGCGACGGGACATGCTGGTATTCTATTGCGTGCTGTCGCTGCTGTTGGTCGCTTTCGGGCGGGTTTTCCTTGGGCAGTCCCGCGATTTGTCCGTGCTGCTGGCGGTGGTGCTTGGCTCGGTCCTGCCGCCATTGGGGCTTGTCTGCGCGATGGGGCTGCCGTTCAATATGGTAACCCTCATGCTGCCGACCATCCTCGTGTCAATGAGCGCTTCGGCAGCCGTTCACATGATCAACGAGTTTCACCTCTTGCGCCGAACCATGCCCTCCGGGCCGGCGCTCGCCGAGGCGGTATCGGCCCTGATCCGCCCCGCCTTCTGGACGACCGCGACAACAGTCGCGGCGTTCTTGACGCTGGTGCAAAGCGACGTCAATCCCGTCCGGCAGGTGGGTTACCTCGCCGCGTTCGGAATTTCCCTCGGATTTTTGAATACTTTCGTCATCGCTCCGCTGATCCTCGACCTGTTCTGGAAAACGCGCCGGGCGGGTCCGGACACCGGTGGCCGCGCATGGATTGCGCGCGGCACCGCGCGTCTGGCCGCTGCGGCGCGCCCTTCGCGCCGGATCATCGCCATCGCGGTTCTGCTGTTTTCCGGCTGTCTGGCGGGGCTGCCCAACCTGGAGGCAGATACCGATTACGTTAATTTCTTCCGGTCGGGGCGTCAGATCAATGCCGATTACCGGGCGATATCAGACGCGGGCTTCGCGCAATATTCGCTGGAGCTCGATGTGATGCTGCCGCCGGGCGGTCAGGTTCGTGACGCGGTCTTCAACGACGCGATCCATCGCCTTGCCGCCGACATCGAGACGCTTCCCAAGGTCCACAAAACCATCACCGCCGCACAGGTTCCGGCAAGAACACAAGCGATGCCAGTGGCGGTCAGGGCCAACGCCGCCACTGACGGGACCATGCAGAACCCGCTCGGACTGACGACACCGGACGGTCGCCGCACCCGGATCGTCATCCTCGGGGACCACATGTCGAGCCAGGACCTCCGCACCTTCCGTAAGGCAATCTCGACCCTTGCCGATCATCGTCTGCCACCCGGTGTCCGTGCCGAGATACTCGGCACCAATGTCCTTTGGTCCAACATGGACATCAGCGTCGTCGACACGCAGCGAAACTCTGTCGCGATCATTTTCTGCGTTCTTCTGCTGTTGATGCCTGTGCTCGCCCGCTCGATCCGCATCGGGCTGGTCGGTCTTTTCGTCTCCGTGTTGCCGGTCCTGTCGATTCTCGGTCTTATGGGCTGGGCCGGGTTGACCGTAAATGTCGCGACCTGCCTGATCGGAGGCGTCGCGCTGGGCATCGCCATCGACGACACGATCTTCCTGCTGCTGCGCACGCGCCGCGAACTGGACGATGGATCGAATGTCCAACAAGCAGTGCCGAAAAGCCTGCGCGTATCAGGACGCGCGATGGTCACGACGTCCGCGGTCATGACGATCTGTTTTCTGTCAATGGGCCTGTCCGATTTTCTGCCCACCGCGCAATTTGGCTTATTGTTCGCGCTTACGATGGTCGCAGCCCTGACGGCGGACTTGGTGCTGCTGCCGTCTCTCCTGCTTTATTTACGCTGGCGCTGATCGACACCGCCTTTCCGCGTTTCGGGCAGTCCCCGCGCCGATTGACACCTTCTAACCAAATTGACGCTCGTTGACGCTGTTATTGACACCGTCAATGCTATTCGACCTACGGTCAGTTGACGGCAAAGTTTGTATTTATTTCAGCAAGTTAATTTAATTTAGGGGACATACATCATGCAACACATCGTCCACGGTGAAATATCCGAAAG
>JBFFQS010000112.1:0-7627 GCA_041573315.1 Amylibacter sp.
CCGGCTTGGTGACCATGGTGAAACCGTTGTAGTTCAGCCAGTCGACCAGCGGACGGATCGGGGAGTATTCCTCGTTCTCCAGCAGGGCGGTGTAATAGAAAGCGCGCAGCAATTTGCCGCGGCGCATGAATTCGGTTCTCAATAGCTTGTAGTCGATATCGAAGCCAAGAGCTTTGGCCGCGGCGTAAAGGTTGGAGCCGTCTATGAAGAGAGCGAGTCGCTCGTCACGGTAAAACATGAAGTGGTCCTTTCAAAATCTTGTCCCGAAGGTGCAATGCGTATAGGTCGTTGAACATGCGCCTTAAGAATGCGGCACAATAGGAAATTAACATGGTACATCAAGACAATATTTTAGCAGATTCTGTTAATAAATGCTTGATAGCACTTGGTTCCAATCAACCCTTTGAATACATTCATTCTTTTGAATTAGTCCAAAAAGCCATAAATTATCTTGGTGACAGAAAACTGCGAATCACCGGCTCGAGCCGGTTCTATCAAACGCCTGCTTTTCCGAAAGAATCAGGTCCGGACTTCATAAATGCAGTGGTTTCCGCTGATACAAATCTGCGCCCTGAAGAGGTTATAGCCGTCCTGCACGACGTCGAGAGGGCGCTCGGCCGCGACCGGCGGAAGCGCTGGGCGCCGCGGACCCTGGACCTCGATCTGATCGATTTTTCGGGCATCATCCTGCCCGATCCGGAGACCTACCAGAGGTGGGTGGACGCCCCGCCCGAGGTGCAGCAGTCGGAAGCGCCCGAACAGTTGATCCTGCCGCACCCGCGCCTGCAGGACCGCGGCTTTGTCCTGCTGCCCCTGCGCGATGTCGCGCCGGACTGGACGCACCCCGTGACCGGCGAAACCGTGGACGCCCTGATCGCCGGTCTGGATCAAAAAGATATCGCCGAAATGCAGCCCTTGTAGGCAGGGCGCCGGATCGCCGGATGGGCTTGCCATTCCGGCTGAAAAGGCGTAATCACACCAACTCATTCATAAGTTGTTATCTGGAGTGGCCCATGGCACGCGTAACCGTAGAAGATTGTGTAGATAAGGTACCGAACCGTTTCGACCTTGTAATGCTCGCCGCGCACCGTGCGCGCGAGATATCTTCCGGTGCGAAAATCACCGTGCCGCGCGACAACGACAAGAACCCCGTCGTCGCCCTGCGCGAGATCGCCGAAGAGACCCTGACCGCCGACCAGCTGCGCGAAGCGGCCATCGAGAGCCACCAGACCCAGATCGAGGTCGACGAGCCCGAAGAGGATCAAATGGCCTTGCTGATGGGCGGAGAAAGCGACAAGCCCGCCGACGACGACATGTCGGAGGAAAACCTTCTGCGCGCCCTGATGGAAGCGCAGGAAGGCAAGTAAGGGGCAGGCTCCAACGCGTGTTCCCGGACATGCCCCCAGCCCAGAGAACGGTCGGTCATGAAATCTGTTGAGACGCTGATCGACCAGATCAAGGCCTACAACCCGAAGACAGACCAGAAGCTGATCCGCGATGCCTATGCCTTCGCCAAGAAGATGCACGCGGGCCAGTTCCGTCATTCCGGCGAGCCCTATTTCTCTCATCCCGTCGAAGTCGCGCTGATCCTGGCGCAGCAGAACCTGGACGACGCCACCATCGTCACCGCCCTGCTGCACGACACGATCGAAGACACCCAGTCGACCTATCGGCAGATCAAGAACAAATTCGGCGAAGAGATCGCGCAGCTGGTCGACGGCGTCACCAAGCTGACCAATCTGGAGCTGGGCTCGTCCGAGACCAAGCAGGCCGAGAACTTCCGCAAGCTGCTGCTGGCGATGTCCAAGGACATCCGGGTCATCCTGGTGAAACTCGCCGACCGTCTGCACAACATGCGCACGATCAAGCATATGCGCGCCGAAAAGCAGACCCAGAAAGCCCGCGAGACCATGGATATCTTTGCGCCGCTGGCCGGTCGCATGGGTATGCAGTGGATGCGCGACGAACTGGAGGATCTGGCGTTCCGGGTCCTGAAACCGGATGCCCGCAGCTCCATCGTGCGCCGCTTCCTGACGCTGCGCAACCAGACCGGCGACGTCGTCACCAAGATCGCTCAGGATATCCGCGCCGAGCTGAAAAAGGCCGGCATCACGGCCGAGGTTTTCGGGCGCGAGAAAAAGCCCTATTCGATCTGGCGCAAGATGCATGAAAAGAACGAGGGCTTTTCGCGCCTGTCGGACATTTACGGCTTTCGCATCCTGACCGACAGCGAAGAGGACTGCTACAAGGTGCTGGGCGTGATCCACCGGCGCTGGCGCGCGGTTCCGGGGCGGTTCAAGGACTATATCAGCCAACCCAAGATGAACGGCTACCGCTCGATCCACACTACGGTTTCGGGGCGCGACGCGCGCCGCGTCGAGGTCCAGATCCGGACCTATGAAATGCACGAGGTAGCCGAGGCGGGCGTCGCCGCGCACTGGTCCTACAAGGACGGACAGCGGGTCGAGAACCCGTTCACCGTCGACCCGGTGAAATGGCTGGCGGATCTGACCGAGGCCTATAACAGCGCCGACAACTACGAGGATTTCCTCGAGCACGTCCGGCTGGACATGTTCGCCGACCAGGTGTTCTGTTTCACGCCCAAGGGCGCGGTGATCGCCCTGCCGCGCGGCGCGACGCCGATCGATTTCGCCTATGCGATCCACACAAGGATCGGGGCGGCCTGTGTGGGCGCCAAGGTGGATAACCGCCGCGTGCCGCTGTGGACCCGCCTGCGCAACGGCCAGTCGGTCGAGATCACCACCGCCGAGGGCCAGCGCCCGCAGCCGACCTGGATCGACATCGCGGTCACCGGCCGCGCCAAGTCCGCGATCCGCCGCGCCCTGCGCGACGAACACAAGGAAGGTTTCATCCGCCTTGGCCGCGAACTGGCGCGGGTGGCGCTGGAGCATGTCGGCAAGAAGGCCAGCGACACCGCCCTGCGCACGGCGGCGAAAAACCTCGGGCTGTCAGGCGCGCAGGAACTGCTGGAGCAGCTGGGCAGCGCCGAGCTGACCGGGGCGCGGCTGGTCGAGGTTCTGTATCCCGAACTGGTCCGCGACGCCGAGGGCGAGGTCAACCAGCCCGCCGGACGCATCGTCGGACTGGAGGCCGAACAGTTCGCCCAGCCCGGAAACTGCTGTCAGCCGTTGCCCGGAGAGCGCATCGTCGGCATCGCGACGCGCGGCAAGGGCGTCATCGTGCACCGCATCGACTGTGAACGGCTGGCCGCCTACGAGGACCAGACCGACCGCTGGATCGACCTGCACTGGACCGAAGGCAAGAACGCCGCCGTCCATGCCGCGGGGATCGAGGTCACCATGGCCAACGACACCGGCGTGCTCGGGCGCATCTGCACCCTGATCGGCGAGCAGAAGGCCAATATCGCCGACCTGCATTTTACCGAGCGTAAACCGGATTTTTACCGTGTAGAGATTGATATCGAGGTGCGGGATGTGGAACATTTGCACCATGTCATGACAGCGATAGAAGCTGATTCGGACATTGCCCAGATTTTGCGGATAAGCGCCCGCCACAAAGCGGATTGACCAGACAGGCCGGAACCCGAAAGTAGGAAATATTGTTCAAGCGTAGAAATCCGAGGTCCTATTGGGAACACTTTGTGGAGTTTTTCTATCCACGGTCGGGATGGCGGCGCGCGCTGGGCTATATCCGGCACCGCGTACAGCGCCTGCCCGATACGCCGCACAAGATCGCCATCGGGTTTTCCTGCGGTGTCTTTGTCAGCTTCACCCCGTTCTTCGGCTTTCACTTCGTCGTCGCCGCCCTGCTGGCTATCGTTTTTCGCGGCAACATCGTCGCCGCCATCCTCGGCACGTTCTTCGGCAATCCGGTCACCTTTCCGTTTATCGCCGGTTTCAGCTACCGGTTGGGGTGGTTCCTGCTGGGGCGCGGCAACGAAGAGGCGGTCTGGCCGATCATCCGGCACGGGTTCTACGAGGCCTTCGACGGCTTGTGGCATAATTTCCTGGCGATATTTACGCCCGAGACAATGGACTGGTCAGGCCTTATCGATTTCGGGCAGAACGTTTTCATTCCCTATCTTATCGGCGGCCTGATGCCCGGGTTTGTGATAGCGGTGCTGTTCTACATAGGCGCCAAGCCCCTGATCGCGGCCTATCAGCACCGGCGCCGCGGCCGGCTTATGGCCAAGATCAAGGAGCTGCGGGCAAAAAAGAAACAGTCCGAGGCTGACGTCCAGTAATTATGCGTCTAGAGTGCGGAAAACCTTCGCGAGGGGCCGATGAGCGCAACCACACAAAAGCATGACAACAGCCGTTTGCGGCTGGGCGTCAACATCGATCATGTCGCCACGGTGCGCAACGCCCGCGGCGGCGCCTATCCCGATCCGCTGCGCGCCGCGCTGCTGGCCGAGGCGGCGGGCGCCGATGGCATCACCGCGCATCTGCGCGAGGATCGCCGCCATATCACTGATGCCGATATCGACGCGCTGATGGCGCATCTGACCGTGCCGCTGAATTTCGAGATGGCGGCGACCGCCGAGATGCAGGCCATCGCCCTGCGCCACAAGCCGCATGCCGTCTGCATCGTGCCGGAAAAACGCGAGGAGCGCACGACCGAGGGCGGGCTGGAAGTGGCGCGCGACGAAAGCCGCATCGCGGATTTCATCGCGCCGGTGCGCGAGGCGGGGAGCCGCGTGTCGATCTTTATCGCTGCCGACGAGGCTCAGCTCCGATCCGCCGCGGGGATCGGCGCGCCGGTGGTCGAATTGCACACCGGGGCCTATTGCGACGCTCATGCCGAGGGGCGCCTCGCGGAACGCGACGCCGAACTGGAGCGCCTGCGCGAGATGTCGGTGCTGGCCCATAGCCTCGGGCTGGAGGTGCATGCCGGACATGGGCTGACCTATGACACCGTAACCCCGATCGCACAGTTTCCGGAGGTCCGCGAGCTGAACATCGGCCATTTCCTGATCGGCGAGTCCATCTTTGTCGGCCTTCCGGCGGCGATCGCCGAGATGCGCCGTCTGATGGACGCCGCGCGGGCATGACGGGGCGGCCATGATTCTGGGCATCGGCACCGATCTGGCGAATATAGAGCGCATTCAGGGTGTGCTCGACCGCTATGGCGACCGGTTCCGCAACCGGGTATTCACCGATCTGGAGCAGCGCAAGGCAGAGCGCCGGCGGGATGCCGCCGGCACCTATGCCAAGCGCTGGGCCGCGAAAGAGGCCTGCTCCAAGGCGCTGGGCACCGGCCTGCGCATGGGCATCGCGTGGAAGGACATGTCGGTGCGCAACCTGCGCACGGGCCAGCCCGTTATGGAACTGACCGGCTGGGCCGCCGAGCGCCTGAAGTCGATGACGCCAGAGGGCTATGAGGCCACGGTGCACGTGTCGCTGACCGACGATCACCCATGGGCACAGGCCTTTGTCGTGATTGACGCCACGCCGCTGGGCAAAGGGAACGGTTGACTATGCCCGTGTTGGCGGTCATGTAGCCGGTGAAACCACGTGAGGTATCGGGTGTGAGGCAGGAAATGGCGAGCAAGGCGAAAAAAGCGGACGGTTGGGGTGAAACGGTCAAGACGGTCGTCTATGCCCTGTTGATCGCGGGCGTGATCCGGACGCTGTTCTTTCAGCCGTTCTGGATCCCCTCCAGTTCGATGAAGCCGACGTTGCTGATCGGGGACTTCCTGTTCGTCAACAAGATGGCATATGGCTATTCCAGGTATTCCTGTCCGTTTTCGCTGTGTCCTATTTCTGGCCGCATCTTCGGCAGCGAGCCGGAGCGCGGCGATATCGTGGTGTTCAAGCATCCGGTGAGCAATGTCGATTTCATCAAGCGGCTGATCGGCCTGCCCGGTGACCGCGTGCAGATGAAAGACGGCCAGTTGTACATCAACGACGTGGCCGTTCCGCTGGAACGTACCGGCACCTTTACCGAGACCTTTGAGCCGCAGGGCCCGATGCAAGGCACGCCGCGCTGTTCCAACGCGCCGGTCGGTGCCGGAGCCGCTTGTGAAAAGGAACTCTACGAGGAAACCCTGCCGGGTGGCGTGACGCACCTGGTCCTGAACATAGAAAATTCCTACTCCGACAACACGCCGGTCTTTACCGTGCCCGAGGGCGAGTATTTCTTCATGGGCGACAACCGTGACAATTCCGGCGACTCGCGTTTTCCGCGCAACGTCGGAGGTGTCGGCTTCGTGCCGTTTGAAAATCTCGTCGGCCGCGCCGACCGTGTGGTGTTCTCGTCCGCCGGACGCTGGATACCGGCGTTCTGGACATGGCGGAGCGATCGTTACTTCAAGAGGCTCGATTGAAGCTGGCGGCGGAACTTCAGGATTTCAGCGACCGGCTGGGCCACAAATTCTCTGACCCGTCGCTGCTGATTCAGGCGATGACGCACGCCTCGCTGTCCTCGCCTTCACGGGACGACAACCAAAGGCTGGAATTCCTGGGCGACCGGGTGCTGGGGCTGATCATCGCCGAGGCGGCGCTGGCCCATGACCCCGCCGCCAAGGAAGGCCAGCTTGCGCCGCGGTTCAACGCGCTGGTGCGCAAGGAGACCTGTGCCGAGGTGGCCCAGGAACTTGATCTGGGCGCGGCGCTGAAGATGGGGCGGTCGGAAATGCTGTCCGGCGGACGCCGCAAGCAGGCGATCCTGGGCGATGCGATGGAGGCGGTGATCGCCGCCGTCTATCTGGACGCCGGTTTCGAGGCGGCGCGCGAACTGGTTCTGCGGCTCTGGAGCAAGCGGATCGCCGAGGCCGAAGAGGACGCCCGCGACGCCAAGACGATGTTGCAGGAATGGGCGCAGGCCCGCGGCATGCAACCGCCGGTCTATCACGTCCTCGGCCGGTCGGGTCCGGACCACGCCCCGGTCTTCGAGATCGAGGCACGGCTGGAAAACGGCGCCAACGCCAAGGGGCGGGCGACATCGAAACGGGCGGCACAACAGGGCGCGGCACAAGGCCTGCTCGACAAACTGGAACAGGATACATGACGGAAAAATGCGGCTTTGTCGCCCTGATCGGCGAACCGAACGCGGGCAAATCGACCCTGATGAACCGCATGGTCGGGTCCAAGATCGCGATTGTGACCCATAAGGTGCAGACCACCCGCGCGCGCCTGCGCGGCATCGCGCTGCGCGGCGAGACGCAGATCGTCTTCGTCGATACGCCGGGCCTGTTCCGCACCAAGCGCAAGCTGGACCGCGCGATGGTCGCGGCGGCATGGTCCGGGGCTGCGGATGCCGATGTCGTCGTCCTGCTGGTCGAGGCGCATCGCGGCATCACCAAGGGCGTCGAGATGATCCTCGAAGGGCTGGAAAAGCGCGGCAATCCGAAACAGGTGGTGGCGCTGGCGATCAACAAGATCGACAAGGTGAAATCCGAGGTGCTGCTGGCGCTGACAAAGGAATTGAACGAGCGGTTCCCCTTTGCCGAGACTTTCCTGATTTCCGCCGAAAAGGGCCATGGCGTCGAGGCGCTGGGCAAATGGCTGGAAAAGACCCTGCCGGAGGGGCCTTGGCTTTATCCCGAGGACCAGATCGCGGACGCGCCGATGCGCATGATCGCGGCCGAGATCACCCGCGAGAAGCTGATGCTGCGGCTGCATCAGGAACTGCCCTATCAGCTGAC
>JBFFQS010000113.1:0-7622 GCA_041573315.1 Amylibacter sp.
AAGTTATGCGCACAGAGCATAGCGGAGTTGAAATTTTAGCAACGACCTTGCACTTGTTGTTATGGGACTTCCGGTATATCTGCACGCATGAAGACGACGGATTGGCAACACTGTTGCAGTTCTGACATCTTTACCTCCCTGTTGGACTTAGGCCGAGCTTGTCTCGGCCTTTTTTTTGGTCTGTCGCAAATCTGGGCGTTACGGGCTTTCCCTCGGCTTTTCTTATGCGTAAAAGGCGGCATACCAGATTTTTTCCAAAGGGCGCCCCGATGGTTGATGAACCCGAAATCACCGAAGACCTGATTGCGAGCCACGGGCTGAAGCCTGACGAGTACCAGCGCATCCTCGATTTGATCGGCCGCACGCCGACGTTCACGGAACTCGGCATTTTTTCAGCCATGTGGAACGAGCACTGTTCTTACAAATCCTCGAAGAAATGGCTGCGCACGCTGCCGACCGAGGGGCCGCAGGTCATCTGCGGACCGGGCGAGAACGCGGGCATCGTGGATATCGGCGACGGCCAGGCGGTCGTGTTCAAAATGGAGAGCCACAACCATCCGTCCTATATCGAGCCCTATCAGGGCGCGGCGACCGGCGTCGGCGGCATCCTGCGCGACGTGTTCACCATGGGCGCGCGGCCGATTGCGGCGATGAACTCTCTGTCGTTTGGAGAGATCACACACCCCAAGACGAAATCGCTGGTTCATGGCGTCGTCGAGGGCATCGGCGGCTATGGCAACTGTTTCGGCGTGCCGACCATCGGCGGCGAGGTTCGCTTTCACAAGGCTTATAACGGCAACTGTCTGGTCAACGCCTTTGCCGCCGGTCTGGCGGACACCGACAGCATATTCTATTCGGCGGCCAGCGGCGTCGGCATGCCGGTTGTCTATCTGGGCGCGAAAACCGGCCGCGACGGGGTTGGCGGGGCGACCATGGCCTCTGCCGAGTTCGACGAGACCATCGAGGAAAAGCGCCCCACGGTGCAGGTCGGCGACCCTTTCACCGAAAAGCGCCTGATGGAGGCGACGCTGGAGCTTATGCAGACCGGCGCGGTGATCTCGATACAGGACATGGGCGCGGCCGGTCTGACCTGTTCCGCCGTGGAGATGGGCGACAAGGGCAATCTGGGGGTTCGGCTGAACCTCGAGGACGTGCCGATCCGCGAAGACAACATGACCGCCTATGAAATGATGCTCTCGGAAAGTCAGGAGCGCATGCTGATGGTGCTGCGCCCGGAAAAAGAGGCCGAGGCTAAGGCGGTGTTCGACAAGTGGGACCTCGATTTCGCGATCGTCGGCGAGACGATTGCCGAAGACCGCTTTCTGATCATGCACAACAACGAGGTCAAGGCCGACCTGCCGCTGAAGGCGCTGTCCGGCACGGCGCCGGAATACGACCGGCCGTGGGTGCCGACACCGGCTGCGAAACCGCTGGTCGGCGAACCCGACCTCAACCCGGCCGAAGCCCTGCTGAAACTGATCGGCAGCCCGAATTACTGTTCGCGCAAATGGGTTTACGAGCAGTACGACCATATGGTCATGGCCGATACCGTGGTCCGGCCCGGTTCGGATGCAGGCGTGGTCCGCGTGCACGGAACGCAGAAGGCGCTGGCTTTCACATCCGACGTGACGCCGCGCTATTGCAAGGCGAATCCGGTCGAGGGAGGCAAACAGGCGGTGGCCGAAGCCTATCGCAACCTGTGCGCAACGGGCGCCAAGCCATTGGCAACGACGGATAATCTGAACTTCGGCAACCCCGAAAAACCCGAAATCATGGGCCAGCTTGTCGGCTGCATCCAAGGCATCGGGGAAGCCTGCGCGGCGCTCGACATGCCGATCGTGTCGGGCAACGTCAGCCTGTACAACGAAACCGACGGCGTGGGCATCCTGCCGACGCCGACCATCGGCGCGGTCGGCCTGCTGAACTCGCTGGACGAGTTGATCGACATGGCGCCCGAGGCCGGCGACGCGCTGGTGCTGATCGGCGACAGCAACGGCCACCTGGGGCAATCGGCCCTGCTGGCGGAACTGTTCGGGCGCGAGGAAGGCGATGCGCCAAGGGTCGATCTGGACGGCGAACGCCGCGCCGGCGAACTGGTCCGCGCCGCCAAGGCCGCCGGTTTCCTGAGCGCGGCCCACGATCTGAGCGACGGCGGTCTGGCGCTGGCCGTGGCTGATATGGCGCTGGCCGGTAATGTCGGAATTTCGGTGGCGGGCGGCGATACCGGCTGGTTCTTCGGCGAGGATCAGGGTCGCTATCTGCTGGCCACGAAAGACGCAGGCATGATCATCGCCATGGCCGACAGCGCCGGGATCACCGCGCAGAACGTCGGTCGGGTTCAGGGCGGGCTGGTCGAACTGGGCACGGCGCGCGTTTCTCTGGAGGAGCTGCGGGACGCCTATGAAAACGGCTTGCCGAAAATCGTCGATTAGAGCCGGGCTTGCCCAACTGACCTCAGACTCCTACATATAGCGAAAGATCAAGGAGAACCGTTCATGGCTATGGAAGCCAAAGACATCGAACACCTGATACAGGAAGCGTTTCCGACCGCGAAAGTCACGATCACCGATCTGGCGGGCGACGGGAACCACTTTGCCGCGGAAGTGATCGCAGAGGAATTCAAGGGCAAAAACCGCGTTCAGCAGCAGCGCATGGTCTATGCCGCACTCAAAGGGAAAATGGACGGGCCAAGCGGTGAGCTTCACGCGCTGGCCCTGACAACCAAAGCACCGGAATAGGATCAGAACATGACCGACGTAAAAAACCAGATCAAGGAAACCGTGGACGGCAACGATGTCGTGCTGTTCATGAAAGGCACCGCCACCATGCCGCAATGCGGGTTTTCGTCCCGCGTCGCGGGCGTGCTGAACTACATGGGCGTGGACTTCAAGGATGTGAACGTGTTGGCCGACGAGGCCATCCGTCAGGGCATCAAGGATTATTCCGACTGGCCGACGATCCCGCAGCTCTATGTCAAAGGCGAGTTCGTCGGCGGTTGCGACATCATCACCGAAATGACCCTGTCGGGCGAGCTGGACACGCTGCTGGAAACCAGCGGCGTTGCGTTCAACAAAGAGGCCGCGGATAAAATCCGAGAGTCAAACGCCTGATATAATTGATTATTGCAGAATAACGAAGGCCGGGATTACCCGGCCTTTCTTATGTCTTCCGCAGCTGCTTCGACGCGTTCGACCATCCGGTTGAGCGCCGCGAAAGCGGCATCGCGTGCCTCTGACGCTTCGGCAACGTCCTTTTTGGCGGCAACGGCGGCGGCGTCCTTTTCCGACAATTCGGCGGCGGACTGAGCCAGCCTGGCTTCTGCCTCCGCCAGCGCGGCCTTCAGTTGGGCGTTCTCTGACTTGAGCTCCAGAACTTCGCCCTCGTCGGGGCCGGTGCTCAGGTTGCGCTGCGGCTGGGTGTCGGCGGAGCCGCCGGTCGAAACCTGCTCTTCCAGCGCCGCGGTCTTGTCGGCCAGCATCAGGCCGGCCATCAAAAGCATCCTGCTCTCCGGCACGCGGCCGATGCTGTCTTGCAGGGTACGGGCCTCTTCGTCCAGCATGGCGGCGGCGGAGGCCAGAAAATGCTCTTCGCCTTCGCGGCAGGCTACCTCGAAATTGCGGCCCCCGATGACAATCGTTACTTCGGGCATACTACATCCTCCCCTTTACCAAAGGCTCGATCTGTTCGATGATCTCGTCCAGTTCCGCCATGTCATCCTTGCGCCGCTTTTCGATCATCCGGAGCTTTTCCTCGCGCTCGGCCAGTTGGGCACGAAGCTCCTCGAGTTCCTTCTCGACCTCTTGAATTCTGGCGTCGCGGGCCGCGACGTCCGCCGACAGGTCGTCTCTGTCGCTCTGCCCCGCGCCGGCGAAGGCGTCAAAGCCGCCCACTGCGTCATGGATCAAATCCAGGGCCGTCTGGGCGCGTTCTTCGAGTTTTGAAATATCATGCATTGCAATTTACCAATTCTGATCTGTCCGAATCGTCATCTCATATCAGTTTACGAAATTATTCTTCGGAAAAACAATTCATTGCGCAGGTTTTCTCAGATACGGGCCTACATCTGCTTGACCATTGCCCGAACACTGGTATCAGAGAAGCAGAAAAACTGGGGAAATCTTTACAAAAAAGGACGGTTTCGTGGATATTTCGGAAATCAAGACAAAACACCCTGAACATTGGAAAAAAGCGGCTGCGATCCGCATTTTATCCGCCGATGCGGTGCATGCCGCCCGTTCCGGCCACCAAGGCATGCCAATCGGGATGGCGGATGTGGCGACGGTTCTGTTCGAAAAGCACCTGAAGTTTGACGCCAAGGCGCCGGACTGGCCCGATCGCGACAGATTCATCCTTTCGGCGGGCCACGGTTCGATGCTGCTGTATTCGCTGCTGCACCTGACCGGTTACGAAGACATGACCATGGACCAGATCCGCAACTTCCGCCAGTGGGGTTCGATCACCGCGGGCCATCCGGAATACGGCCACGCCAAGGGCGTCGAGACAACCACCGGCCCGCTGGGTCAGGGGATCGCCAATTCCGTTGGGTTCGCCATGGCGGAACAGTCCATGGCGGCGCGGTTCGGCAAGTCGGTCGTGGATCACCACACCTATGTGATCGCGGGCGACGGCTGCCTGATGGAAGGCGTCAGCCACGAGGCAATCGGCCTGGCCGCCAAGCAGAAGCTGGGCAAGCTGATCGTGTTCTGGGACGACAACAACGTTTCGATCGACGGAACGCTGGACATTTCGGATGTCTCTGACCAGCGGGCGCGGTTCGAGGCAGCAGGCTGGCAGGTCATTTCGATCAACGGCCACGATCCCGACGAGATCGACGCGGCCATCGTCGAAGCCAAGAAAAGCCCCCTGCCTTCGATGATCGCCTGCAAGACGCTGATCGCGCTGGGTGTCGACGGCGTCGAGGCAACCTCGGGCGCGCACGGCTACAACATCAAGGACAAACAGATCGCGCAAATGCGCGAATTCTACGACTGGCCCTACGCGCCGTATGAAATTCCCGCCGATGTCAAAATGGAATGGGAAGCCATCGGATCGCGCGGCACGTCCGCGCGCCTCGCCTGGGAAGCCTCTCTGTCCGGACTGTCGGCTGCGCGTCAGGCGGAGTTCGAGCGCGTCATGTCCGGCGCGCCGGCCAAGCGTCTGAGCGCGGTGATCCGCAAGCTGAAAAAGCAGGTCTCTGAAGACAAGCCCAAGGTCGCGACCCGCAGCGCCTCTCAGATGGCGCTGGAGGTGATCAACCCCGTGATGACCGAAACCATCGGCGGCTCCGCCGACCTGACCGGATCGAACAACACGCTGACCAAGGATCTGGGAGTGTTCGACGCCGACAACCGCAAGGGCCGACACGTCTATTACGGCGTCCGGGAGCACGGCATGGCGGCTGCGATGAACGGCATGGCGCTGCATGGCGGCGTGCGGCCTTATGGCGGGACGTTCATGTGCTTCACCGACTATGCGCGCCCCGCGATGCGGCTGGCCGCGCTGATGGAAATCCCGACCGTATTCGTGATGACCCACGACAGCATCGGTCTGGGCGAGGACGGCCCGACGCACCAGCCGGTCGAGCATCTGGCGATCTCCCGCGCGACGCCAAACACCAACGTCTTCCGCCCGGCGGACGCGGTGGAAACGGCGGAAGCCTGGGAATTGGCGGTCACCTCGACCAAGACGCCGTCGGTTTTGTCGCTGACCCGTCAGGGCATACCGACCGTGCGCACCAAGCATACGATGAAAAACCTGACGGCGCAGGGCGCCTATGTTCTGGCCGAAGCCAACGGCAAGCGCCGCGCCATTCTGCTGGCGACCGGGTCAGAGGTGGAAATCGCACTGAAAGCCAAGGACATCCTGGAAGCAGAGGGCATCGGGACGCGGGTCGTATCCATGCCCTGCTGGGAGTTGTTCGGGCAACAGAGTGAGGCCTATCGCAAGCGCGTGCTGCCGGCCGGTCCGGTCCGCGTCGGCATCGAAGCCGCCTGCCGCACCGGATGGGACCAATGGCTGTGCGGCGAGCGTGGCAACTGGAAGAAAGCGGACTTCGTCGGGATGGAATCATTCGGGGCCTCGGCACCGGCGGAAGAGCTGTACGAGAAGTTCGGAATCACGGCTGAAAACGTGGCCGAAAAGGTCCGCAACCTGCTTTAGCGCTAACAAAAATCACTTTAGCGATAACATTTTGCGCCATATTGACGCCCGGATAGAAATATCCGGGCGTTGCTCTTCCCATAACGCCAAACCGACAGTATTCGGACGACAGATTCCGTAGTATGCCTTGGCATTCCAGACAAACGCGGACCAGCGGGAGAGTATCCATGACACTGAAAGTCGCCATTAACGGCTTTGGCCGCATCGGTCGCAGCACCCTGTCACACATCATCGAGTCCGGACGCACGGACATTCAGATCGTAGCGATCAACGCGACCGGCCCGATCGAGACAAATGCGCATCTGCTCAAGTACGACAGCGTTCACGGCCGGTTCAAAGGCAAGATCACCGTCGAGGACGACACGATGGACGTCGGACATGGCCCGATGCGGATATTCTCGACCCGAGACCCGCAGGAACTGGATTGGGAGGGTATCGATCTGGTGATGGAGTGCACCGGAAAGTTCAACCACCGTGAAAAGGCCGCTGTGCACCTGACGCGCGGCGCGAAACGGGTTCTGATCTCGGCCCCCGCGACCAAGGCCGACAAGACCATCGTCTACGGCGTCAACCACGACGTGCTGGACGAACGCGACTTGGTGGTTTCGAACGCTTCCTGCACCACGAACTGCCTTGCCCCGCTGGCGAAGGTGCTGCACGAGGCAATCGGGATCGAAAAAGGCTTCATGACCACGATCCATTCCTACACCGGCGACCAGCCGACGCTGGACCGCCGCCACAGCGACCTGTATCGCGCCCGTGCCGCCGCCGTTTCCCTGATCCCGACAACGACCGGTGCCGCGAAGGCCGTCGGCCTGGTGATGCCGGAACTGGAAGGCCGCCTTGACGGATCGGCGATCCGCGTGCCGACGCCGAATGTATCGTGCATCGACCTGAACTTCATCCCGATGCGGAACACGACGGTCGCTGAGATAAACTCGGCCGTGAAGAAGGCCGCCGAGGGCGAGTTGAAGGGCATTCTGGAATATGGCGACGAGCCGACTGTTTCCATCGACTACAACCACGACAGCCATTCATGCAATTTCGCCTCGCTGCAGACCACGGTGATGGGCGGCAACCTCGTCCGCGTGCTGGGCTGGTATGACAACGAGTGGGGATTTTCCTGCCGGATGGCCGACACCGCCGTCGAAATGGGCAAGTACCTGTAGGAAAACGGGCTTTCCCTCGCCGTGAATGCTGTATAATTTGACGCAGGGTCATTCGACCCTTCGGTTCCCGTTCCGGGACAAATCTGCTGCTATCGGCCCAGACGGAGGCGCTACATGAGCTGGAAAACCCTCGATGACATGGACCTGAAGGGCAAACGCGTGCTGACGCGTGTGGACATCAACGTGCCGGTCGAAGACGGCAAGGTCACGGACACGACACGCATCGACCGGATCGTTCCGACTATCAAGGATATTCTGGCGAAGGGCGGCAAACCGATCCTGATGGCGCATTTC
>JBFFQS010000114.1:0-7593 GCA_041573315.1 Amylibacter sp.
AGGAACACGTCACTCTGGATCGAAAAAAAGATCCACAGCGCCACCAGCCCGATCACCACTGGCAGAGCCCGCAAGTCGCTGGTCAGAAGCTCCCCGAACGTGCGGGTCTTTTTCGCTGCCGGCTGCGGGGTTGAAAATGCTTCGGTCATGAGAGTCATCCTATGTAAGATTTTTAAGAGCCTGAAAAACCGTCATCCGGCAAGATTCACACCCTCGTTGCCGCCGACCATGGCGTTTACAACCTGTTCGCCGGTCACTTCGCTCGATTTGAAACTGGCGCAGTTCGCACCTAGACGCATGACCTCGATACGGTCGGTTGCCTCGACGACGAAATGGTGAATATCGTGGCTGACCACGACGACCCCAAGCCCCTGGTCTGCCAGATTGCGGATCAGGTCGGAGACCTGTGCTGAGGCCGAATGGCTGAGCGCCGCTGTCGGTTCATCGAGGATGACGACCTTGGGCGTCCAAAGGATCGAACGGGCAATCGCGATATTCTGGCGCTGTCCTCCCGACATGGCCCCAACAGGCCGCGTCAGCGACAGGTTGCCGAGCCGCATGCGTTTCATCACCTCTGCGGCGCGTACTTCGCATTCGGCGCGGCGGATGCGGCGCCCGAAAATCCACGGACCGGTCAGCTCCCTGCCGAGGAACAGGTTCTGCACCGCATCCAGGTTGTGGCAGAGCGCCAGATCCTGATATACTGTTTGAATACCAAGGTCGTTGGCGTCCGAGGGAGTCTTGATATTGGCCGGCTTGCCTTCGAAGTCGTACTCTCCGGAATCGTGGCCGTGCACGCCTGCCATTACCTTGACCAGCGTGGATTTTCCCGCCCCGTTGTCGCCGACAAGAGCCACGATTTCGCCGGGGTAGACCTCGATAGAGGCCCCTTGCAGCGCGTGTACCGAACCGAACGATTTCTTGATGTTGCGCATCGAAATCAGGGGCGTGCCATCCTGTTTCGCCGATATTGTGGCTTCAGCCGCCTGACTATGACTTTGACCGGCCATTTCACTTCCTCCCAGAATGTGGCAAGGGGCGGCTGCAAGGGCCGCCCGCTGCGTTCTTTATAGGTGCGCTACAGATTTGCGGCGCAGATATCTGTGCTTTCGATGCCCTGACAGATCTCTTGCCATGTCCAGACACCGGCATCGACCACATCCGACAGGTTGTCGATCGTGACATTGGTCACCGGCAGGAAGGCCGCAGGGACCTTCATATACTGGTTGTCGACCTCGCCGTTCATCCATTTAGCTGGCAGGTCCCCGCCTTTGAGGATAGCAACCGACATATCGGCTGCAGCCTCGGCCATGACGCGCAGATCCTTGAAGATTGTGTTGTCCTGCCATCCTTGAGCGACATAACGTAAAGCCTCGACCGTGGCATCCTGACCGCCAGTCACAAGCACGTCTCCCTTGTTGAACCCCTGGCTGATCAGCGCCACGACGGAACCGCCGGTCGTGCCGTCGTTCATACCCAAAAACACATCAACCGTGCCGCCTGTGCGCGTCAGGCAATCTTCTGCGAAGGATTGCGCCAGAACCGGATCCCAGTTCTGGGTGAACTGCTCACAAACCACCTCTACCTTGCCGCTGTCCATCAGTGGCTGCAGGTATTCGTTCTGACCCAGTTCGTACTGCTGGGTTCCGTATTCGCCTTGGTTGCCTTTGACCCGGGCGACCTTGACCACGTCCTTGTCCATCGCCTTGATAAGTTCGGCGGCGCGCTTGCCCTGTGCTTTACCGACGGCGCGGGCATTGAACAAAACGTGGGCCTCGGCCTTGCCCCCGACCGCATCGTGTTCATAAAGCAGGATTGGCACGCCTGCGTCCTCGGCCGCCTTCAGGGCGCCCGCCGCGAGGTTGGCGTCCGAAGAGGTATAGACGATCAGGTCAGCACCCTGCGAAATCGCATCCTCGACCAGACGTTGCTGGCGGTTCGGGTCGCCCTCGCCGTTCTGCACGGTCACTTCAGCGCCCGGCATCTTTTCCTTCATGGCGGCTACGAACAACGGCGCGTCGCGGTTTTCGAACCGGATCGTCGTGCTGTTCGGCAGCATAAAGAACACCTTGGCATCATCACCGGCTGCAAAGGCAGCTCCGGTCGCAAGGCCTGTTGTCATCAGGGCTGCCAGTGCGCAGCCTCCGGCCAGTCTTTTCATAAGTCGTTTAGTCATGGTCTTTCCTCCCATTTACGGTTTTGGTTATTATTTTCCGATTTCACTGCCGCGCATGCGACGCGGCTCAACTCTTCTTTGCGGGCAGCGGCGTCGCTTCGTAGACACCAACCACTCCATGATCGAAATCGAGTATCGACCCCGTCATGACACCGCTTTCCTCGCTCGCCAGGTGCGCAATCCAGCGGGCGACCTCGTTCATCTTCAGCAGCCTGCCGGCGGGCAATTCCTTACCGACCTCGGCCTGCCAGCCGTCCGGCATGTCGTGGAATGTTTTCTGCGTGATGTCCTCTGCAGGCGTATCCATCCAGCCAATCGCCAGCGCGTTGATCCGGATACCGTCGCGGGCCAGCGAAAAGGCGGCGTTCTTGGTTGTCGTCACCAGCGCGGCCTTGGATGCGGCATAGACGGTCAGCATCGGCACACCGCCATGCGCGGTCACTGTGGCGACATTAACGACTGTTCCGGGCTTGCCCTTTTCACGCCAGTGCAATGCGGCGTTCTGCATTAGGAAAAACGGCGCGCGCGCGTTGATGGCGAAGGTCCGCTCCCAGAGAGCCGCGTCGCCGTCGAGAATCCCGCCCCTGTCCGTAATCCCTGCTGAATTCACCAGAATATCGAAGGATCCGAATTCCGAGATGGCGCGGTCCGTGATCAATCGGCAATCGTCGAGATTTGCCAGATCGGCTTGCTGGAATACAACCCGTTGGCCCGCAGTCGTCAAACGCGCGGCGGCGGCTTCGCCGGACTCGACCTTACGACCGCAAATGATGGCGCCTTTCAAACCCCGCCGGAGCATGAGTTCAACGGCTGTAAGTCCAAGACCCTGGGTCGATCCTGTTACAACCGCGACCTTGCCAGCGAACTGGCGCTCCAGCGGGATGTCTTTGTCGGAAGCCGCATGATAGGCGGCACTTCCGAACGGGCTTTCGTAATCGGTCATCAGAATTTTACCTCCACAGGCCGGTTGCCTTTCCAGGATGCGATGGCTGCCTCGGCCACGATCAGCGCCCGCCGGCCATCTTCGAAGGTGACACTGGGCCCCTTGCCCTCAGTTACATTGTCGATGAAGTCACGGATTTCCGCCTCGTAGGCGGCGCGATAGCGCTCGATGAAGAAATAGAGCAAGTCGTCGCGCTGAGCCGAACCCTGCGCGTTGTGGCGACTGATTTCGGTGGTCCGCAGGTTATTAGAACGCACCATACCACCCATCCCGAAGGCCTCGACCCGTTGGTCGTAGCCATAGTTCGTGCGCCGTGAATTATTGATGTGGCACAGCGCACCGGACTCGGAGCGCATCACGATCATCGCGGTGTCTACGTCATTAAGTTCGGCAAATATCGGATCGACCCTGTTCGCGGCCATGGCATAGACCTCTACCGGTTCCTCGCCCATGACGAAACGCGCCATGTCGAAGTCGTGAATCGAGGTGTCGCGGAACAAGCCGCCGCAAGCTTCGAGGATTGCACGCGGGGGTGGAGGACCGGGATCGCGGCTAGTGATGACAAGCAGTTCCAGAGGACCGATCTCGCCGCCCGCAATCGCTTGTTGCACAGCCGCATGGCTGGGGTCGAAGCGACGGTTGAACCCGAGTTGCAGAGGGACGTCGAAAGATTTGAGAGCCTCGCCGCATTCCTCGACCTTATTGATATCGAGGTCGATGGGCTTCTCGCAGAGTATCGCCTTTCCGGCCTCTGCCGATCGCAGTATCAGTTCGACATGCGTATTGGTCGGCGAAGCAATCAGAACGGCATCAACATCGCCGGCGGACAACAGCTTGTCCACATCTGTCGTGGCGCGTGCGCCGACCTTGTCGGCCGTGGCCTTGGCCCTGTCGATATCGACATCGTAACACCAGGTTACAGTCGCATCGGGCTGGATCGCAACAAGTCCCGCGTGCATATCGCCGATGCGGCCTGTTCCCAAAATTCCAAATCGCAACATGAATTGCTCTCTTTTCCTGCTTGTTGATTTAAAAGTCAGCGATATCGGCCGCGCCAACAACGGCCAGTTTGTCCAAAATGGAATTATTAGGTCGTGTTTTGGTCCGACTTTCGTGGTTTCCTTGTAACGCATTGAAATTGACAGGTATCGGAGGACAAATAATGTCCAAGTTGGAACAAACAAAAACCGCGGACGTGGTTCCAGGCCAGTTCTATTCCGATATTTCCGGCCATGAGCTGGACCGATTCCTCGAATTCGTCGACCGCTTCCATGCGGAAACGGACCAGAGCCTCGGCTTGACCGCCACGCCCAGAGAGGTTCCCGTCATCGTGCAACTGATGCGGTCACACCTGCGCGGACGTTTGGAAACCCCGTCTTCACTGATCGCAGCTTCCGGTCTGGCGCGCGGGACGGCGCATCGCATGATCGAGTCCATGATCGACGACGGGATGATAGCAAGGCGCCCCCGCTCCCGGTCCGGCAAGACCTTTTCCCTGCACCCGAGTCCGAAGTTGATCCGCAACTGGCTGGATTACGTTCGGCGCACCAAATCGCTGCTGGGCACGGCCTTCGGTCTGGCTGAAGGCGCGGACTATTTCTTTGGCGCCTCATACCTGTCGGCGGGTACGATCCCGCCGTTGCCTGTGATGCAGGACAAGTTGCAGCTGCCTGGTAAACTCAGGGTGCTCATACACGCCGACCCTACATTCATGGCGATGCAAAAGCTTAAACGGCAGTTCGAAATGCACTTCGGCGTCGACATTGATGTGCGCGCGCTCAGTCTGGACCGGCTGCACCGCGAGGTTCTGGAGAACCGGAAACTATCGCAGTCGCGCTATGACATCGTGACCTGCGATCTTTGCTGGATGCCGGAACTGATTGCGTCGGAGGTGGTTCAGCCGTTTGAGGAACTCGACAGCCCGGACGCCCGCGAGTTTTTCGATTTTCACCCCGAGGCTCTCGCGACCGCCCAGCGCGGACAGACGCTCTACGGAGTGCCGGTTCAGACCACGCCCGAGCTACTAATCTACCGGACAGACCTTCTGGCCCGCAAGGATATCAAGCCGCCTGAAACGTTGGGCGATATGATGGCTGCGGCAAGGGCGTTGCACGATCCGGCCGGTTCGGTCAACGGTATCTGCTGGAATGGCGCTCGCGGCACGCCAGTGGGCACGACATTCATGATGCTGATGGCCGATTTCGGCCAGCCAGTGCTGAACCTTCCGAAAATCGGCAACGGCTTCAGCGACCGCAACCTCGGCCCCGCAAACCTGATCCCTATGCTCGAAAGCGAACTAGCGCTGGAGGCCGCGGAGTTTCTGATCGAACTTCTGGCTTATTCTCCGCCCAACGCGCTGCAGATGTCGTGGTACGAGCGTGCAAAGTGCTATGCCGAAGGCAAGGCTGCGATGGCCTATTGCTATACCCAGATCCTACCGATGATCGAAAACCAACCGGAGTCCGCCGCGCAGGGAAAGACCGGCTATCTGCCGCACCCGTCGGCCGAAGGCGTGCCGCAAATAGCACCTCTGGGGGGCTGGAACCTGTGCATCCCGTCAAACCTTAAGGAAACGCGCTTTGCAGCGGTGAAACAAGCCGTGCGCACCATGACATCTGCCGCCGCCACCAAGCTCTATATCGAAAACGGAAGCGTGGTCAGTTCCCGCTTCAGCGTCTGCAACGATCCGGCGGTGGCGCACGGGCGTCCGATCATTGCAACGGTGGACCGGATGGCGCGCTCCGGACAGCTGCAATCCTGGCCGAGGCCGGCGGTGCCGCAACTGAACAGTCTGGTCTGTGTTCTAGGTGAAGAGATCCACACGATGTTGCTGCGCAACAAGAAACCGCGTGCGGCGCTTCGTGACGCGCAGGCGCGGTGCCTGAAGGTGATGACGGGCGGGACGGCGTAGCTCCGAAGCGCTTTAGAAAGTGAAACTCCAATACTGCCGATACCAAGCGGCAGAGTCCGCTTTGGGCTCAAAGCAGACATTCGCCACACCGACATTCCGGGGCGGCGATGCGGCCCCTGCGGACGCTCTATTTCCGCGCCGTCAGGGTCAGGCACTGGGACGGGACGGCGAGGCCGTCATCGTCGAGGCAATCGGTGAGTTCGGCGACGATCTCTCCGACCAGACACGCATACTCCGCCGCCGGCAGATCGGCCATCGTCTCGGCCAGCGGCGAACCGGCGAGGGCGCCGGTGATGAAGGCCTCCGGGTCGGGGTAGCGGGCGAATTTCACGTCTAAGACGACATGGGCGTCGTGTAGACCCGCGCCTTCGGCCAGCTCATGCAGAATGTCGCGGTTGCCGAGTGCATAGACCATTTCCCACGGCTCGGTGGTTCCCGCGCCGAAATGGCGGTCAAGAACGGCCGTGAAGGCGGCGCCAAGTGGCGAGCGTGTCTTCCAGACACTCAGCGCGAGTCGACCGCCGGGCTTCAGCACGCGTGCCATCTCGGCCATCGCGCCAGACTTGTCCGGCATGAATTGCAGGCCTTGCTGGCAGAGCAGAATATCGACGGCGGCGTCGGGCAGCGGCATTGCGGCAGCGTCGCATTCGAGCCAAGTGATCTCGGGGAGGCCGGCCTCGGCAGCGAAGCGCGCAGCGGCTTCCAGCATAGCAACACTGACGTCGGTTCCGATAACGTTTGCGGCGGCTTCGGTGCGGTTGGCAGCTGCGCGCGCCACGACGCCGGTGCCACAGGCGACATCAAGCACCATGTCGCCGGGGCCAACGCGGGCGGCCGCGACCAATTCCCCGGCGGATCGGGCCATCTGGGCTTGGACCCAACAGAGTTCATAGACCTCGGGACCACCCTGCTTCAGCTGAAAGCCGGATTCGCCTGCCATTCCAGTCCTCCTATCGCTACTTGACGATCATGTAAAACTTGCGGAGAGTTTCGGTGATTTCCAGCGTCACTTTCGTTCCCTTCGGAATGAGGAATGTGTCACCGGCGGTGAAGGTGTCTTTCCTTCCGTCCGCATCGGTGATGGTGAGGCTTCCTTGCAGCACCGTCATCAGTTCGGTGACAGAGTAGGCGTCTATCTCCACCAAAATAGGTGCGCACTCCCATACACCCGACGTGATCGACTCGTCCGCCGTTTCATAGAACTTATGCCTCGATTCCGTGTGATCGTCGGTGGTGAAGGCATTTGTGAGAACCGCGTGCGATGGCCCCATTCCCGTCTCCGGGTGACCGTCCGGCAGAAACCGGTGAAATGTATCTGGCATGTAGAAGACCTCCTCTATCCATGAGAGTGAGAGGAGTGTAGCGAAGAACTATCTTTATAATTATAGCATTAATCTGAGAAATACTTTTGCATGAATTGCATTAATTATCACTTGGTGAATGTCATTGGATAGACTGGGTGCAATATCCCTGTTTGCGAAGGCTGTGGAAACAGGCTCCTTCTCCGAGGCCGGGCGGCAATCGGGCTTGTCGCCATCTTCCGTTTCCCGCCGCATCGATGAG
>JBFFQS010000115.1:0-7564 GCA_041573315.1 Amylibacter sp.
CGGCGCTCTTCCTCGACCGACTTGAGGCCGCCTTCGTCCATGGCGCGCTGTGACGGAAACAGACCATCCTCCCAGCCCGGCAGGAACACGGCGGTGAACTCCAGCCCCTTGGCGGCGTGCAGTGTCATGACCGACACTTTTTCAGTCGCGTCCTGAGACTCGTTTTCCATAATCAGCGAGACATGTTCCAGAAAGCCCTGCAGATTCTCGAATTCCTCGAGCGCCTTGACCAGTTCCTTGAGGTTATCGAGTCGGCCCGGCGCTTCCGGCGTCTTGTCGTTGCGCCAAAAATCGGTGTAGCCGCTCTCTTCCAGAATTTGTTCGGCAATTTCGATATGCGATGTGTTCCCATTGCGGATCAGCGCCGACCAGCGGTCGAAGCCATTTACCAGTTCTTTCAGCGCCGCTCGCGGTCGGGCGGTCAGGCCGTCCTCCTCCACCAGCAGTCGCGAAGCCTCCAGCAAGGAGACCCCGTTATTGCGTGCCATCCGGTTGATGGTCTGGATCGCCTTGTCGCCCAGCCCGCGCTTCGGTGTATTCACGATCCGCTCAAAGGCCAGATCGTCGTCCGGTGATACAGCGACGCGGAAATAGGCCATGGCGTCGCGGATTTCCATGCGTTCATAAAACCGCGGCCCGCCGATCACGCGATACGGCATGCCTATGGTCAGAAACCGGTCTTCGAACGCCCGCATCTGGTGCGAAGCGCGGACCAGTATCGCCATGTCGTTCAGGCTGATCGGTTCGTGGCCTCGTGTTCCGGTCTGAAACGCCTCAATCTCCTCGCCGATCCAGCGCGCCTCTTCCTCGCCATCCCAATGGCCGATCAGGCGCACCTTTTCGCCGTCGTCGCGGTCGGTCCAGAGCGTCTTGCCCAGACGGCTTTCGTTCTTGTCGATCACAGACGAGGCCGCGGCCAGAATATGCGGCGTCGAGCGATAGTTTTGCTCCAGCCGGATCACCTTGGCGCCCGGAAAATCCTTTTCGAAGCGCAGGATGTTGCCGACCTCGGCCCCGCGCCAGCCATAGATAGACTGGTCATCGTCGCCGACGCAGCAGATGTTCTTGTGCTCGGCGGCCAGCAGGCGCAGCCACAGGTACTGGGCGACGTTGGTATCCTGATACTCGTCCACCAGAATATATTTGAACCAGCGCTGGTATTGCCGCAGCACGTCGTCGTGTGTTTGGAAGATCGTCACCACATGCAGCAGCAGATCGCCGAAATCGACGGCATTCAGGGTTTTCAGACGTTGCTGATAGGCCTCGTACAGGTCCGTACCCTTGTTGTTGAATGCATGCGCCTCGGAGGCCGGAACCTTGTCCGGTGTCCAGGCGCGGTTTTTCCAGTTGTCGATCAGGCCCGCCAGCAGGCGCGGCGGCCAGCGTTTTTCATCAATATTCTCGGCTCGGATCAGCTGTTTCAACAGGCGTATCTGGTCGTCCGTATCCAGAATGGTGAAATTCGACTTCAGCCCGACAAGTTCGGCATGGCGGCGGAGGATTTTCACGCACAGCGAATGGAAAGTGCCCATCCACGGCATGCCCTCTGCCACGTCGCCCAATGACTGGCCGACGCGGTTCTTCATTTCCCGCGCCGCCTTGTTGGTGAAGGTCACCGCAAGGATTTCGTTCGGGCGCGCAGTTCCGGTGCTCAGCAGATGCACGATACGGGTGGTCAGCGCCTTGGTCTTGCCGGTCCCCGCCCCGGCCAGCATCAGCACGGGACCGTCCAGCGTCAGCACTGCGTCGCGCTGCGGTTCATTCAGCGCATCCAGATAGGGCGTCGCCCGCGCCGACATGGCACGCTGCGACAAGCTGCGCGTCTCGGCCTGTTCAAAGGCGTCTGAATCGTCCCATCCGGTCATAGCGGATAAACTAGACCGGCAACGGAGAAAATTAAAGGTCTGTTCGCACAATGTTCTTAAATATATTCGCGGGCTGCGGGCTTGCCTATCCGTGCGGCACTGGCGATAGTCTCCCCATGACCCCCGAGGACAAATACCCGTCTCTGGCAGACTTGCGAAAGCGCGCGAAACGCCGCCTGCCGCATTTCGTGTGGGAGTATCTGGACAGTTCGACCGGCACGGAACTGCAACAACAGCTCAATCGGGACGGGCTGGACAAGATCAGGTTCAGCACCCGCATATTGCGGGGCGCGCCGGAGCCCGACCTGTCCGTTTCCCTGCTGGGCAGGACCTATGACCTGCCGTTCGGCATTGCTCCCGTCGGCATGTCCGGATTGTTCTGGCCCGACGCGGAGCGTCTGCTGGCACGCGCGGCCTGCGCCCATAACATTCCCTATTGCCTGTCGACCGTCGCCAGCAAGACACCCGAGGATCTGGCCCCTCATATCGGCGATCAGGGCTGGTTCCAGCTCTATCCGCCGAAGGACCCTGAAATCCGGCGCGACATGCTGGACCGCGCGCGAAAGGCCGGTTTTCATACGCTGGTTCTGACCGCCGACCTGCCGGTTGCCAGCAGACGCGAACGGCAACGGCGCGCGGGCCTCACAATCCCGCCGCGTTTGACGGCCGCGATGGTCTTTCAGTGCATGATGCACCCCGTCTGGTCGCTTGGGATGGCTTATCACGGCAAGCCGCGGCTCAGGACGGTCGAGAAATACGCGCGGCAGGATAATGCCCATTCGACGTCACATGCGGGCTATGCGATCCGCACTGCGCCCGACTGGGACTACTTCCGCGCCCTGCGTGAAGAATGGACCGGCCCGCTTGTCGTCAAGGGCGTGACCACCGCTGTCGATGCGCAAACGCTTGTTGCCGAGGGCGCGGATGCGATCTGGGTCTCGAACCACGCCGGTCGGCAGTTCGACGGCGGCCCCGCCGCAATCGACATGCTGCCGCCGATCCACTCCGCCGTCCACAATGCGGTTCCGATAATCTTCGACAGTGGTATCGAAGGCGGGCTGGATATTCTGCGCGCCATTGCGCTCGGGGCTGACTTCGTCATGCTGGGCCGAGGATTTCACTATGCGCTGGCGGCACTGGGGTCGGACGGAGCGAATCATCTGATCCGCCTTCTGCGGGAGGACCTGCGTTCCAACATGGGACAATTGGGCATTGCCGAATTGGTTAAATCCCGAAACCGAATTTGGCAGGAAACGCCGCAATCCCGGGAACTGCTGGCATTTCCTTTCAAATAATGTCCGGTAGGTGTGTTTTCCGACTGTAATCCCAGAAGAATTCTTGCTAGCTAACTTGTGACTTGACGGAACTCTTGATTTCTTGCGCGGCGCTTTGATCGCAAACCAACGAATCAAGC
Source organism: Amylibacter sp. (assembly GCA_041573315.1). Classification (GTDB taxonomy): domain Bacteria; phylum Pseudomonadota; class Alphaproteobacteria; order Rhodobacterales; family Rhodobacteraceae; genus Amylibacter. The sequence continues at coordinate 3,280 of JBFFQS010000115.1, forward strand.
CGACCTTTAGCCTTTTTTGACCACCAACCCTTCCTGAGGTGTCCATGACAAACTTTTCCAAGATCCTGATAGCCAACCGTGGTGAAATCGCCATCCGCGTCATGCGGGCCGCCAATGAAATGGGCAAAAAGACCGTCGCCATATATGCCGAAGAGGACAAACTCAGTCTTCACCGGTTCAAGGCCGACGAAGCCTATCGTATCGGCAAGGGCATGGGACCGGTTGCGGCGTATCTGAGCATCGAGGAAATTATCCGCGTGGCCAAGATGTCGGGCGCGGACGCGATCCATCCCGGTTATGGCCTGCTCTCGGAAAACCCCGATTTCGTCGATGCCTGCGACGCGGCCGGGATTGTCTTCATCGGACCGAAGGCCAAAACCATGCGTCAGCTGGGCGACAAGGCCAGCGCCCGCCGCGTGGCGATGGAGGCCGGTGTGCCCGTCGTTCCGGCAACGGAAGTGCTGCCCGACGATATGGATGAAATCCGGCGGATGGCGAACGAGGTCGGCTACCCCTTCATGCTCAAAGCCTCCTGGGGCGGCGGCGGGCGCGGCATGCGCCCGATCATGAAAGAGAGCGAACTGGAAGAGAAAGTTCTGGAGGGTCGCCGCGAGGCCGAGGCCGCCTTCGGCAATGGCGAGGGGTACCTGGAAAAACTGGTTCTGCGCGCCCGCCACGTCGAGGTTCAGATCCTCGGCGACAAGCACGGCGAGATTTACCACCTCTGGGAACGCGACTGCTCGGTCCAGCGCCGCAACCAGAAAGTCGTCGAACGCGCGCCCGCGCCCTATCTGAGCCAGAAACAGCGTGAAACGCTCTGCGATCTGGGCCGCAGGATCTGCGCCCATGTCGGCTATGAATGCGCCGGCACTGTAGAGTTCCTGATGGACATGGACACCGAGGAATTCTTCTTCATAGAGGTCAACCCGCGCGTTCAGGTCGAACACACCGTGACCGAAGAAGTCACCGATATCGACATTGTTCGCGCCCAGATCCTGATCGCCGAAGGCAAGACGCTGGCCGAAGCAACGGGTCGGGCCTCGCAAGCGGACGTGAAACTCAATGGACACGCGTTGCAAACCCGTATCACGACCGAGGACCCTCAGAACAACTTCATTCCCGATTACGGCCGGATCACCGCCTATCGCTCGGCCACCGGCATGGGCGTGCGGCTGGACGGCGGCACCGCCTATTCCGGCGCGGTTATCACGCGCTACTACGACAGCTTGCTGGTCAAGATAACCTGTTCCGCGCAAACCCCTGAAGCCGCAATCGCGCGGATGGACCGCGCCCTGCGCGAGTTCCGTATTCGCGGCGTTTCGACGAATATCGCCTTTGTTATCAACCTGTTGAAACACCCGACTTTCCTGAACGGCACCTACACGACCAAATTCATCGACACGACGCCGGAACTGTTCAACTTCAAACAGCGCCGCGACCGGGCCACCAAGATTCTCACCTATCTTGCCGATATTTCGGTCAACGGGCATCCGGATGTCGAGGGCCGGGAAAAGCCTCCGGCAACCGCCAAGGCCCCCGAGGCCCCGGGCAACCGCGCCAAGGAGCCAGCCCCCGGCACCCGCAACCTGCTGGAGTCGAAAGGCCCGCAAGCCGTGGCCGACTGGATGCATTCACAGCAGAAGCTGTTGCTGACCGACACGACGATGCGCGACGGACACCAGTCGCTGCTGGCGACGCGTATGCGGTCCTACGACATGGTCAATGTCGCCGACGCCTATGCCCACAACCTGCCTGAACTGTTCAGCATGGAATGCTGGGGCGGCGCAACATTCGACGTGGCCTACCGGTTCCTGCAAGAATGCCCGTGGCAGCGCCTGCGCGACCTGCGCAGCAAGATGCCGAACCTGATGACCCAGATGCTGCTGCGGTCGTCAAACGGCGTCGGATACACCAACTATCCCGACAATGTGGTGCAGGAATTCGTGCGCCAGGCGGCTGAAACCGGTGTCGACGTTTTCCGCGTCTTCGATCCGTTGAACTGGGTCGACAACATGCATGTCGCAATGGATGCCGTTCTGGAAACCGGCAAGGTCCTGGAAGCTTCGATTTGCTACACAGGCGACATTCTCGATCCGGATCGCGCGAAATACAGCCTTAATTATTACGTCGACATGGCCAAGGAACTGAAAAAGTCCGGCACCCATATCCTTGGCCTGAAGGACATGGCGGGTCTGCTGAAGCCCGCATCGGCGACAGCTCTGGTTAAGGCCCTGAAAGAAGAGGTCGGCCTGCCGATCCATTTCCACACCCACGACACCTCCGGCATCAGCGCCTCGACCATCATGGCGGCCGCGGATGCAGGCGTCGATGCCGTCGATGCGGCGATGGACACGTTCTCCGGCGGCACCTCGCAGCCATGTTTGGGCTCGATCGTCGAAGCCATGCGCAACACGCCGCGCGACACCGGACTGGATATCGATGCAATCCGCGAGATCTCGGATTATTGGGGAAGCGTTCGGACCCAGTATACCGCCTTTGAAAGCGGCATCGCGTCGCCCGCATCCGAGGTTTACCTGCACGAGATGCCCGGCGGGCAGTTCACCAACCTCAAGGCGCAGGCGCGTTCGCTGGGCCTCGAAGACCGCTGGCCCGAAGTCGCCAAGACCTATGCCGACGTAAACAAGATGTTCGGCGATATCGTCAAAGTCACGCCGACATCGAAAGTGGTTGGCGACATGGCGCTGATGATGGTCACACAGGACCTGACCCGCGAGCAGGTCGAAGACCCGGATGTAGAGGTCTCTTTCCCCGCGAGCGTCATCGACATGATGAGCGGCAATATCGGCCAGCCTCCGGGCGGATTCCCGGAAGGCATCGTCAAAAAGGTCCTGAAAGGCAAGAAGCCCGATACCTCGCGGCCCGGCGGCCACCTGCCGCCTGTCGACCTCGAAGCGGCACGCGCCGAAGTCTCCAAGAAACTGCACGGCATGAAAATTGATAACGAGGATCTGAACGGCTATCTGATGTACCCGAAAGTCTTCGTGGAATACATGGAACGCCGCAGCAAGTTCGGGCCGGTGCGCACCCTTCCGACCAAGAACTTCTTCTATGGCATGGTGCCGGGCGAGGATGTCGAGGCTGAAATCGATCCGGGTAAAACGCTCGAGATCGTGATGCAGACGATCGGCGAAACAAGCGAAGACGGCGATGTCCGCGTGTTCTTCGAGCTGAACGGCCAGCCGCGCACGGTGCGCGTCGAAAACCGCCGTGTGGTCGCGAAGGTCAAGAAGCAGGCCAAGGCCGACCCCGGCAATCCTGCCCATGTCGGCGCGCCGATGCCCGGCGTCGTGTCCTCTGTAACCGTCTCGGCCGGCCAATCGGTCAAGCCGGGCGACCAGTTGCTGACCATGGAGGCAATGAAGATGCAAACCGGCATCACGGCCGACCGCGAAGGCGTCATCAAGGCCATCCACGCCGCCGCAGGCACGCAAGTAGACGCCAAGGACCTGCTGATAGAATACGAGGCCTGACAAGAAAAATATTTCGCCTGCAGGCGTGAATTTCCGCTTGCAGGCGTTTGCCAGAGTAGTATAACGCCGAAACGCGCAGTGAGCGGGCGTAGCTCAGGGGTAGAGCATAACCTTGCCAAGGTTAGGGTCGAGAGTTCGAATCTCTTCGCCCGCTCCAAATTTCCAGCATTCAGATCAAATTTTACGTTTGACCCAAACGCTGGAATATTGGCGCCCGATCAATCCGCCTACATCTGGTAATTCGGCGTTGATTTCGACAGCGCTGTTTCCTCGTCGTCCATATCTTCCTGAATCGACTCGAACAGAGGCGTCGTCATGTAGCGCTCACCGGTATCAGGCAGCATGCACAGGATCACCGATCCGGGCTCTGCCTTCTTGGCGATATCCATCGAGATCGCGAAAGTGGACCCGCCGGAGATACCTGTCAGGATGCCTTCCTTCCGGGCCAGCTTCCGCGCCCATTCGACGCCAACGGGACCCGCCACCGGTATCAGCTCATCATAATATTTGTTGTCGACCGCCTCCTGCAGGACCAGCGGAATGAAGTCCGGCGTCCAGCCTTGAATAGGATGCGGCTCGAAGGCGGGGTGGCTGCTGGCAGGCGCGCCGTCCTCTGTGCGTTCTTGCGCAGTGCCACTGCCCAGCAGTTGCGCATTGGCCGGCTCCGAAAGGATGATCTTGGTATCGGGGCGCTCCTTGCGCAGCACGCGCCCGACGCCCGCCACGGTGCCGCCGGTACCATAGCCCGAAACGAAATAATCCAACCGTTTCCCTTCGAAATCGCCGATGATCTC
>JBFFQS010000116.1:0-7506 GCA_041573315.1 Amylibacter sp.
AGGTATTTTTTCCGCGGATATGGCCATCGATCTGGGGACCGCGAACACTCTGGTTTACATCAAGGGCAAGGGCATCGTTCTGAACGAACCCTCGGTCGTGGCCTACAGTATCAAGGACGGGCGCAAGCAGGTTCTGGCCGTCGGCGAGGACGCCAAGCTGATGCTGGGCCGGACGCCCGGCTCGATCGAGGCGATCCGCCCGATGCGCGACGGCGTGATCGCCGATTTCGACGTCGCCGAGGAAATGATCAAGCATTTCATCCGCAAGGTGCACAGCCGGTCGTGGATTTCCAAGCCGCGCGTCGTGGTCTGCGTGCCGCATGGCGCGACGCCGGTCGAAAAACGCGCGATCCGCCAGTCGGTGCTGTCGGCCGGCGCCCGCAAGGCGGGTCTGATCGCGGAACCCATCGCGGCGGCCATCGGCGCAGGCATGCCGATCACCGAGCCCACCGGTTCCATGGTCGTCGATATCGGCGGCGGCACGACCGAGGTGGCCGTGATCTCTCTGGGCGATATCGTCTATGCGCGTTCGGTCCGCGTCGGCGGCGACCGCATGGACGAGGCCATCATTTCATATCTGCGGCGTCAGCAGAACCTGCTGGTCGGCGAATCGACCGCCGAACGGATCAAGACCACCATCGGAACCGCCCGCATGCCCAACGACGGCAAAGGCAAGATGATGGAGGTACGCGGCCGCGACCTGTTGAACGGCGTGCCCAAGGAAATTTCGATCACCCAGTCCATGGTCGCCGACGCCCTGTCGGAAACCGTGCAGCAGATTTGCGATGCCGTGATGGTGGCGCTGGAATCGACCCCGCCCGATCTGGCCGCGGACATCGTCGACCGTGGCGTCATGCTGACCGGCGGCGGCGCGCTGCTGGGCGATCTGGATCTGGCCCTGCGCGAAAAGACGGGACTGGCGATTTCGGTTGCCGACCAGCCGCTTGACTGCGTGGCGCTGGGCACCGGAAAATCACTCGAATACCAGAAGCAACTGCAACATATCATCGACTTCGAAAGCTAGGTCGCACCCAGAGCTCCGGGGAGACAAGTGGCAAAGAGAGACGACAACGAGATTAGCTTCGCCAGATCCCTTCGGCGACTTGGGTTCTTTTTGCTGCTGATGTTCCTGTCCGGTCTGGTGTTGCTGTGGCGGATCGACAACCCCCGGGCGGAGCGGCTGCGGGTCGCGGTCGTCGACCGGCTGGTCCCGAATTTGGACTGGGCATTTCAGCCGGTCACAAAAGCCGCCCGCATGGTGGCGGATTTCCAGTCATATACTCAGATTTATCAGCAAAATCAGGACCTTCGGCAAGAGCTTCAACAGATGAAGGCCTGGCGCGAGGCCGCCCTGCAACTGGAGCAGAAGAACGCCAAGCTGCTGGACCTGAACAATGTGCGGCTGAACCCCAAGCTCAGCTATCTGACCGGCGTGGTGCTGACCGATGCAGGCAGCCCGTTCCGGCAGTCGGCGCTGATCAACATCGGGTCGCGCGACGGGGTCAAGGACGGATGGCCGGCGATGGACGGGCTGGGGCTGGTGGGCCGCATCTCGGGCGTCGGCAGGAACAGCAGCCGCGTTGTCTTTGTTACCGACACCAACAGCCACATTCCGGTCCTGATCAAGCCCTTCGACCAGCGCGCGATCCTGAGCGGCGACAACAGCCTGCTGCCGCCGCTGGATTTCCTCGAAAGTTCCGACAGGGTGCAGCCCGGTGACCGGGTCGTGACCTCGGGTGACGGCGGCGTGTTCCCGAACGGGCTGCTGGTTGGTCAGGTGACACAGGGCGCCAACGGTCGTCTGCGGGTGCGCCTGTCGGCGGATTACCGGCGGCTGGAGTTCCTGCGCATCATCCGGTTCGAGCCGACCGCGCCGATCAACAATCCCGACCGCCTGATCGGGCCGGAATTTCCACCGCCCAAGCAGAGCCTGTCAGAGATGACGCCGACCTCGGCAACGCAGGACGAGGTGGTGCGATGAACAAGGCCGAGAGGATAAAGAACCTGCGGGTGGCGGTCCTGTTCACGGCGACCTTCGGCTTCATCCTGTTCGTGCGCCTGATCCCGCTGGACCTGATGCCGGGGCAGATCGCGCCGCCCGACATCCTGTTCGCGCTGCTGGTCGCGCTGCTGGTGCGGCGTCCGCGAGCTGTGCCTATGGTGCTGGTCGCCGGGCTGTTCCTGTTGAACGATATCCTGCTGCAGCAGCCGCTGGGCCTTTGGACGCTGATTGTCTTTGCCATATCGGAACTGGTGCGCAGTTCGCGCAGCGAGGTGCGCGAGATGCTGTTCCTGTCTGAATGGGTCTGGTTCGCCGGTTTGTACGGCGCGGCAAGCGCGGCGCATTTTGCGCTGCGGATCGTGCTGTTCATTCCGCGCGACCCGCTGACGCTGGTGTTGCCGATGATCGTTTTCACCATTGCGATCTATCCACTTGCGGTGCTGTTCCTGAATCTGGTCTTCGGCGTCCAGAAACCGGTGCGCCGCGACTTTGCGGGGATGTCGGCGAGATGATGCGGCAAAGCAAATCCTCTGCCCAGAACCTGCGCTCGCGCCTGAACCGCCGCAGCCTGATCCTGTTCGGCGGCCAGATGGCGGTGGTCGGACTGCTGGGTTGGCGGATGCGGCAACTGGGCGTCAAGAAGGCCGAGGAATTCCGCCTGCTGGCCGAGGAAAACCGCGTCAACATGCGGCTGATCCCGCCGTCGCGGGGCCTGATCTTCGACCGGCGCGGCGAGCCGATCGCCACCAACACCTCGATCTACAAGATCGAGATGGTGCGCGAACAGGCCGGCGACCCCGAAGTGGTACTGGAGCGCCTGTCGGCCATCATTCCCCTGTCGCGTGAAGAAATCGACGACGCGCTCAGGGAAATGTCGAAACGGCGCGGGTTCGTGCCGGTGACCGTGGCCAGCGGACTGGAGTGGGAGCATATCGCCGCGGTTTCGGCCAACGCGCCCGTCCTGCCCGGTGTCCTGCCCGCCGAGGGCCAGTTCCGAAAATATCCCAAGGGTGCGGATTTCGCCCATATCATCGGCTATGTCGGTCCGGTCAGCGACTATGATCTGGAACGCACCGACGACGACGACCCGCTGCTGCTGATCCCGAAATTCCAGATCGGCAAGAACGGCATCGAGGTCAAGCAGGATCACGAACTTCGCGGCGCCGCGGGCGTCAAGCGGATCGAGGTCAACTCCGTGGGCCGCGTGATCCGCGAACTGGGCCGCGAGGAAAGCACGCAGGGCACCAACCTGCAACTGACCGTGGACGCGCGCCTGCAAGCGCTGGCGCTGCGACGCCTTGGCACCGAGAGCGCCGGCGCCGTCGTCATGGACGTACGCAACGGCGACCTGATGGCGCTGGCCTCCGCGCCGAGTTTCGACCCCAACAAATTCGTCAACGGCATTTCGGTTTCCGACTGGCGCACGCTGAACGAGAACAAGTTCCGGCCGCTGGCCAACAAGACCGTGTCGGGCACCTACCCGCCCGGTTCGACTTTCAAGATGGTGGTGGCTCTGGCAGCGCTGCAGGCAGGCGTGATCGGACCGGAGGAAAAGGTGTATTGCCCCGGCTACATGGATCTGGGCAACCGGCGGTTCCACTGCTGGCGCCGGGGCGGACACGGGCATGTCCATATGCGGCAGGGCCTGCAACACTCCTGCGACGTGTTCTTCTACGAGGCGGCCCAGCGCGTCGGCGTCGACAAGATCACCGAAATGGCGAACCGCCTGGGGCTGGGCATCCAACACGACCTGCCCCTTCCCGCCGTGCGGGAGGGGCTGACGCCCACCAAAGCCTGGAAACTGGCGCGGCGCGGCGAAGCATGGCAGCTGGGCGACACGCTGAACACCGGTATCGGACAGGGTTTCGTTCTGGCCTCTCCCCTGCAACTGGCGGTGATGACGGCGCGGATCGCTTCGGGCACGCAGGTCGGGCCGAGGCTGATCCACCGCCAGAGCGAAGACGACGCGCCTGCGCAGCTGGGCCTCGATCCGGCGCATCTGGCGCTGGTGCGCGGCGGCATGTACGACGTGTCGAACCATCCGCGCGGAACGGCCTATCGGTCGCGCCTGCAGCGCGACGACGCCAAGATCGCGGGCAAAACCGGCACCAGCCAGGTCAGGATTATCACGACGGAAGAACGCGCCAGGGGCGTGTTCCGCAACGAGGACCTGCCGTGGGAGCGCCGCGATCACGCCCTGTTCATCGGCTATGCGCCCTTTGACAACCCGCGCTACGCGATCTCGGTCATCGTAGAGCATGGCGGCGGCGGTTCGGCGGCGGCGGCGCCGATCGCCAAGGACATCATGAACGCGGCGCTGGATCTGGGCGAGGCCGAATACGGGCCGATGCCGACCGTCGAGCGGCAGCAGCGCGCCAACGGCCCCGCCCCGGTCAGGAAGAACCGCGCATGAGCTACCTCGAAGCCGGCATAAGACGCGTCCCGACGGGTTTGTCCAAGGTTCTGTATTTTCACTGGCCGCTGGCGCTGCTGCTGGCGGCGGTCAGCTGTGCCGGGTTCCTGATGCTCTATTCGGTGGCGGGCGGCGATATCGAGCAGTGGGCCGAACCGCAGATGATCCGCTTCGGCGCGGGCATGGCGGTGATGGTGGTCTTTGCCTTCATCCCGCTGAAATTCTGGCAGAGCATGTCGTTGCTGGCCTATCTGGTCGGGCTGGTCCTGCTGATAGGCGTCGATGTCATGGGCGAGATGGGCATGGGCGCGCAGCGCTGGATCGACCTTGGCGTCGTTCGGCTGCAGCCTTCGGAGTTGATGAAGATCGGGCTCGTGATGGTGCTGGCGGCCTATTACGACTGGCTGCCCGAGGAAAAGCTGTCGCGCCCCGTCTGGGTCATCATCCCGCTGACGCTGATCATGCTGCCGACCATGCTGGTGCTGCGCCAGCCGGACCTCGGCACCGCGATCCTGCTGGTAATGGGCGGCGGCGTGATGATGTTCGTGGCCGGTGTAAGCTGGTGGTATTTCGCCACATCGGTTTTTTTGGGCATCGGGGCGGTGGCCGCCGTGATGTATTCCAAGGGCACCGAATTCCAGCTGCTGAAGGATTACCAGTACCGCCGGATCAGCACGTTTCTGGACCCCTCCACCGATCCGCTGGGGGCGGGTTATCACATCACCCAGTCAAAGATCGCGCTGGGATCGGGCGGCGTGTCGGGGCGCGGATTCATGCAGGGCACGCAAAGCCGGCTGAACTTCCTGCCCGAAAAGCACACCGATTTCATCTTCACCACGCTGGCCGAGGAATTCGGCTTTGTCGGCAGCATCACGCTGCTGACGCTCTATCTGCTGATCGTGGTGTTCTGCGTGACCTCGGCGCTCAACAACCGCAACCGTTACGGCGCGCTGCTGACCATGGGGATCGCGGCGGCTTTCTTCTTCTATTTCGCGGTCAACATGGCGATGGTCATGGGGCTGGCCCCCGTGGTCGGCGTACCGCTGCCGCTGGTCAGCTACGGCGGCTCGGCGATGATGGTTCTGCTGGCCGGTTTCGGGCTGGTGCAGAGCGCCCATGTCCACAAGCCGCGCTGAGATGGCGGTCCGTATCCTCTGGGCTGGTCCGGCATCGGACTGGGACACGTGGCAGCCGCACCTGCGCGACGGTTTCGCGCGGGCTGGGCTGGAGGTAGAGCTGACGCGTGAGCCCACGGCGCCGGAAACGGTCGATTACATCGTCTATGCGCCCAGCGGACCGATTTCCGACCTGTCGCCCTTCGTCAACGCCAAGCTGGTGCAGAGCACATGGGCAGGCGTCGAGGCGATCGTGACCAACGAGACCCTGACCCAGCCGCTGGCGCGCATGGTCGATCCGGGGCTGACCGAGGGCATGCAGGATTACGTTCTGGGCAATGTGCTGCGGCATCACCTGAACACCGATTTTTACGCCAGCCGCCCACCGGGGGACTGGGACACAGGCAATCCGCTGCCGCTGGCGCGGTCGCGGACGGTCGGGTTTCTGGGGCTGGGCGCGTTGGGTATGGCCTGTGCACAGAGCGTGGCGGCGCACGGGTTCCGGACGCTGGGCTGGAGCCGCAACCTCAAGCAGGACGATCGGGTGGCCTGTTTCGCGGGCGACGACGGGCTTGCGCATGTTCTGGCGCAGGCCGAGATCGTGGTTCTGCTGCTGCCCCTGACGGCGGATACCGAGAACGTGCTGAACGCGGCGCGCATCGCGGCGATGCGACGCGGGGTGTCCGTGATCAATCCGGGGCGCGGGCCGCTGATCGACGATGACGCGCTGATCGCGGCGCTGAAGTCCGGGCAGATTTCTCAGGCGACGCTGGATGTGTTCCGCGTCGAACCCCTGCCCGCCGAGCATCCCTACTGGCATCTGCCGAACGTGCTGGTGACACCGCATATCGCCGCCGCCACGCGGGCGGAAACCGCGGCGCAGGTGGTGGTGGAAAACATCCGGCGCGGCGAGGCGGGTGAACCGTTCCTATATCTGGTGGACCGCGACGCGGGCTATTGATCAGCGCAGTTTAGGCGGCCCGCGCGTCAGCGCAATTTGGGAGGTTTGTCCGGGTCCATGCCGGGGGCCGTGACTGTGCGGGCCTCTGGCTTCGCGACCTGTGGCAGGTCGAAGCGCAGGGCGACGCGGGCGAGGCTGGCGCAGATCGCATCGGACGCCTTCAGAAACAGGATATCGAGCGAGGCGGCTTCGAGGCCGCTGAAGGTCAGCGCCTCGGATATCGCGCGGGCCATGGCCGGTTTCGCCGACTCCTGCGCATCGACGAAGGCGATGACATGGTTGCGCGGGCCTTCCTTGTAAACGCATTCGGCCAGATAGGCGACGCGGGCCATGCCGGCCATGGTGGACAGTTTGGCATCGAGCGAGGTAATCAGGGTTTCGGGCACGTTTTTCGGCGCGTGCACGTCGGTCGGGGTGCCCTGCGCCTCCTGCGGGCCGGCGCCCAGCGTGTCTTGCAGCCATGACAGCGCCTCTGGCGGCAGCAGGGTCGCGGAAGGCGCCACGGCGGGGTTGATCGCCAGACCGATATTCTGGCCAATCAGCATCCCGACGATCGCGCGTCCCGACAGGGCAACGAAGGGCGACGGGCGCTCGGTGAACTCTGTCAGGCGGTCCTCGCTGTCGAAGACCAGTACGAAGCGGTTGCCTTCGACCTCGAAGATCATCGGCTTGATACGGTCTTCGCGGGCCTCGCCGTCCAGCGCCATGAAGAGTTCCGCATCCGCGAGGCGTTCGTAGAACTTCAGCCGCGCGGCATCGTCGTCGGGCGCGGCCTCTATCGCGGCATGGGCTTGGTCGAGCGGTGTCATCGGGCGAGTTCCTCTGCTATTCGGGCGCGCAGGACGGGGATCAGGTCGGCCTCGAACCACGGGTGTTTTCTTAGCCACGAGGTATTGCGCCACGACGGATGCGGCAAGGGAATTGTCGTGGGCGCGTGCTCGCGCCAGTTCCGGACGGTCCCGGTCACCGTGCCTTTGCCGATGTGCCAGCGCTGCGCGTAGCCGCCGACCAGCAG
>JBFFQS010000117.1:0-7492 GCA_041573315.1 Amylibacter sp.
GAATTGTGCAAGGAATCGCCCTTAGGACTTAAATTTTACCGGCGGTTGGAGGACCCGGAATCCGACGTCCGGTTCAAGCTGTTTCACCTGGGCCGGGCTGTGCCGCTGTCGGACTGCCTGCCTGTGCTGGAGCATATGGGATTTCGTGTTCTCGAAGAGTATCCGTTCGAGATTTCCCGCGGAGAAGAGGGCATATGGCTGCATGATTTCTATATGCAGTCTGCCGACGGAAGACCGTTTTCACTGTCGAAGCTGCGCGAGAAACTCGAAGAGACGTTCGCGGCCGTCTGGTCGCAGAAATCCGACGACGACCGTCTGAACCGTCTGGTTCTGCTGGCCGGAATAAATGTGCGCGAAACGATGGTTTTGCGTGCATACAGCCGTTTCCTGCGGCAGGCCCGTATCCCGTTTTCGATTGAATACATGGAAGAAGCGCTGGCGGGCAATCCGGGTATTGCCCGATCCCTGATCGCGCTGTTCCACGCGATGTTCGATCCGGGTACCGGCAACGACGCCAAGGCGCGCGATGCAGAGGCCAAGCGCATTTCCGATGAAATCGAGGCGGCGCTGGAGGGCGTGGCTTCGCTGGATGTCGACAGCATCCTGCGCCGGTTCCGCAACGCAATTCAGTCTACGCTGCGCACGAATTGCTATCAGCCGGACGAAAAGGGCCAGCAAAAAAACTATATTTCCTTCAAATTCAACAGTGGCGGACTGGACGGTCTGCCGCTGCCACGGCCATGGCGCGAGATTTTCGTCTATTCGACATGGATGGAAGGCGTGCATCTGCGCGGCGGGCCGGTCGCGCGCGGCGGGCTGCGCTGGTCGGACCGCAAGGAAGACTATCGCACCGAGGTGCTGGGTCTCGTAAAGGCGCAGCAGGTCAAGAACGCCGTCATTGTTCCGTTCGGTTCGAAGGGCGGGTTCCTGCCCAAGAACCTGCCGGCGGGCGGCAATCGCGATGAAATACTGGCCGAGGCGATCCGCAGCTACCAGACTTTCCTGTCCGGGCTGCTGGATATTACCGATAATCTGGACGGCATGGATGTCGTTCCTCCGGCATCGGTTATCCGGCGTGATGACGACGACCCCTACTTGGTTGTCGCCGCCGACAAGGGGACCGCGACTTTCTCGGACATCGCCAACGGAATTGCGGCGGACTACGGCTTCTGGCTTGGCGATGCATTCGCATCCGGCGGCTCGAACGGCTATGACCACAAGGGCATGGGTATCACTGCCAAAGGTGCCTGGGAGGCGGTCAAACGCCATTTCCGCGAGCTTGGAACCGACATCCAGACAGAACCTTTCACGGTCATCGGCTGCGGCGACATGTCGGGCGACGTTTTCGGCAACGGTATGCTGCTGAGCCAGCAGACCAAGTTGATCGCAGCCTTTGACCACCGCGATATCTTCATTGATCCGAACCCCGATCCGGCGAAGTCATACGCAGAGCGGGCGCGCATGTTCGCGCTGCCCCGGTCGAGTTGGCAGGATTACAACGCGGATCTGATTTCAAAGGGAGGCGGCATTTTCCCACGGTCGTTGAAGTCGATCGCTCTGACGCCCGAAATCAAGGAAATGACCGGTTTGAAGGCCGACCGTGTCACGCCGTTTGAGCTTATCCACGCTCTGCTCAAGTCGCCGGCCGACCTAATGTGGTTTGGCGGTATCGGCACTTACATCAAGTCCTCGCATGAGACGCATGCCGATGCCGGTGACCGTTCCAACGACGCGACCCGTGTCGACGCGACACAAGTGCGGGTGCGTGTGATTGGAGAGGGGGCAAATCTGGGCGTCACCCAGCGTGGCCGCATCGAGCTGTCCTCGCACGGGATCAAGCTCAACACCGATGCCGTCGACAACTCGGCGGGCGTCGATTGCTCGGACCACGAGGTCAACATCAAGATCGCTCTGGGTGCCGTGGTCGGCGCGGGCGACATGACCGAGAAACAGCGCAACGAATTGCTGGCCAAAATGACCGACGAGGTCAGCGAACTGGTTCTGAAGACCAACTACAACCAGACGCTGGCGATTTCGCTGGTCGAGGCGCGGGCACCGGCATTGTTGGAGGATCACGGTCGCTTCATGCGGGCGCTCGAGGCCAGAGACTTGCTGGACCGCGTGGTCGAGGTGCTGCCGCCTGACGAGGAATTGAAGGAGCGCCGCAAAGCGGGGCTCGGTCTGACGCGTCCGGAAATAGCGGTTCTGGTGGCTTACGCCAAGATCAACGTCTTTGCCGAACTTCTGCTGTCGGACGTGCCGGACGATCCCTACATGGAGCGCCTGCTGCTGGATTATATGCCTGGTCCGATCCGCACGAAGTACAAGTCGGTGCTTAAAACCCACCGTTTGCGGCGTGAGATCATCGCCACCGTCGCGGCCAACGCACTGGTCAACGAGACCGGGCCGGCGCTTTACAACAGGCTGCGAGAGGAAACCGGAGCCTCGGTAGGGCAAATCGTTCGCGCCTTCATCATCGCGCGCGAGGTGTTCGGCCTGCCGGCGATTGCCGCAGAGGTCAATGCGCTCGACAACCGGATTCCGGCTGCGACCCAGATCGAAATGCATCTGGCGCTGTCGGATATGGTGGCTGCGCAGAGCCTGCGTCTGCTGCAAGGCGGTCGCGACGCGGCAATTACCGAGGCCATCGGCTTCTATGCGCCGGGCGTTGACCGGATTGCCAAGACTGCGGCCGACGGCGTGATTACCGACTTCTCCAAGAAACGCCTCAGCCAGCGCACAAGTGAACTGGTCAAGGCGAAGGCGCCCAAGGACCTTGCCGCGAAAGTGGCCGCGCTTGAATTGCTGGGCGGTTCGCTGGATGTCGTCGATGTCGCCGGCAATATGGGCCGGGATGTGGAGGACGTGGCGGCCAACTACTTTGCCGCGGGCGCACGTTTCAGCCTCGACTGGCTGCGTTCCGTTTCGCGCCAGATCAAGCCTGCCGATCACTGGGAGCGTATCGCGCTGGTACGCCTGATGGCTGACCTGCGCGCCCAGCAATCCGCCATTGGCGCGGCGGCTTTGGCGCAGGAAGGCGTGAAGCCGGGCACCGCAAGTATCGCCAAATGGGCCGAAACGAACGCCGAGACATCGGAGCGGGCCGACCGCCTGATCGAAGAGTTGCGTGCAAGCGGTGCGCTCAGCGTATCAAAGCTGGCCGTCGCGTCATCGCAACTCGGGGCGGTCAGCAAGAGCTAGGAAGCGCCCTTTCGATCGGATCGAAAGGGTTCTGTCGTGGAATGCAGGGCGGGGAACTGGCGTCAGGCCGGTTCCCCGTTTTCGTTATTTTCGGGCAAAGCTCAGGCCACTTCCATGCGACCTTGCTCTCTCAGAACCATGCCGAACAGGTCGCGCGGATCATCCGGGTCCGCGATCATGTCGAGCATGATGTATTTGTCGGTATGGGCAAGCTGATCCCGCAGCCAGCGCAGGGCCGAGAAATCCTCGATCGCGAAGCCGACACCGTCGAACAGGGTAATTGCGCGGTCGTTTTCGCGGCCTTCGATCTCTCCGGTCAGAACCTGCCACAGTTCCTTGACCGGATAGTCGGCGGGTAATTGCTGGATATCGCCCTCGATGCGGGTCTGAGGCGGGAATTCCACATAGATGTCGGAGCGCAGCAGGATGTCCTTGTGCAACTCCGTCTTTCCCGGACAGTCGCCGCCAATACCGTTGATGTGCATTCCCGCGCCGACCATGTTGTCGGTCAGGATCGTCGCATAGGCCTTGTCGGCGGTGCAGGTGGTGACCACGTCCGCGCCCTCGACGGCTTCCTGGCCGGATTTGCAGGCGATCAGCTTCAGGCCGGAGCCGGCCAGATTGCGAATGCATTTCGCGGTCGCCGAAGGGTCGACGTCATACAGGCGCACCGTGTCGATGCCGCAGATCTTGTGCAGCGCCAGAGCCTGAAACTCCGCCTGCGCGCCATTGCCGATCAGGGCCAGCGTCTTGCTGTCCTTGCGGGCGAGGTACTTGGTGGCGACAGCGGATGTGGCGGCAGTGCGCAGGGCAGTCAGGACGGTCATTTCAGTCAGCAGGACCGGATAGCCGGTATCGACAGACGCCAAAAGCCCAAACGCGGTAACGGTTTGCAGGCCTTCCTTCATGTTCTTTGGGTGGCCGTTGACGTATTTGAAGCCGTAGTCGATCCCGTCGGAAGTAGGCATCAACTCGATCACGCCGTCGGTCGAATGGGATGCCACCCGGGGCGTCTTGTCGAACAGCGGCCAGCGGCGGAAATCCTGCTCGATGTACTGCGCGATGCTGGCCATGCAGTCTTCGACACCGATTTCGAGGATCAAACGCATCATGTTCTCGACGCTGACGAAAGGCACGTTGTTCAGGTTCTTTTTCATGGCTTAAAAACTCCTTGTCATACGGTCGATAATGCGGCGGCCGAACAGGCTCGCTGTCAGGTCGACCAATAGTTTCGCGGTGCGGCCGCGGTCGTCCAGAAACGGGTTCAGTTCCACCAGATCAAGGGATGTGACCAGATCGCTCTCGTCCAGCATTTCCATGATCAGATGCGCCTCCCGATAGGTCGCGCCACCCTGTACGGTCGTGCCGACGGCAGGTGCGATCGACGGATCGAGGAAATCGACGTCCAGACTGACGTGCAGCCAGCCGTCCGCCTCGGCTACGCGGTCGATGAACGCGCGCAGCAGGCGGACGATGCCGAATTCGTCGACCGCGCGCATATCGTGCAGTGTGACGTTTTTCGCCAACAGGGCATCCGCTTCGGGACGGTCAACGGACCGCAGGCCGATCATGCAGATATTGGCCGGATCGACAGGGGCCTCGAGCGGCGGAAAATAGCCCTCGAACCCTTCCTGACCGGTGAAATATGCAACGGGGGAGCCATGCAGGTTCCCGCTTTCGGTCGTGCCGAGCTTGTGGAAATCAGGATGGGCGTCCAGCCAGAGGACGAACAGCGGCTTGCCTGCCTCTTTCGCGGCGCGCGCGATGCCGGTGACTGATCCGGCCGACAGGCTGTGATCGCCGCCCATGAAGACAGGCGTGCCCTTGCCGACAGCCTCATAAGCTGCGCGGTCCAGCGCCGAAACGAATCCGGAGACGACATTCATGTCGTGGATGGCTTCGTTCGGGTGCACGTCGACAGAAACTTCGTCCGGCCGCACATCGCCCATATCGATGACCTGATGGCCCAGATTAGTCAGTGCCCGCGCCAGTCCGGCTGTTCGCAGAGACTCCGGTCCCATGCGGCAACCTGGCTGGCTTGCGCCTTCCTGAACAGGGGCTCCGACGAGTACACAATTACGCATTTATTGCTCCATGATTGGTATCCGAGGGCAATATGGACTTGCAAATTGGCAGGAAATAGACAGATAAGTGATCATAACGGTATATAAAATGACCAAATAGACGGCAAAAGGTTTCATTATGGACAGTAAAGATCAGGACATGATCGCCATCCTGCGCCGCAACGGGCGCGAGTCGATTGCCAACCTCTCGGCTGCTTTGGGCCTTTCGCGGGCGACGGTCCGCAGCCGTTTGGAAAAGTTGCAGGCCTCGGGCGTGATCACCGGGTTTACGGTAACGCTGCGTGAGGACAGTCTGGCGCATCCCGTTCGTGGGATGACCATGATCAAGATCGACGGCCACCGCTCCGACAGGATCATCGGCCGCATAAATCGTGTTCGTGCGGTTCAGTCGGTCTATACAACCAACGGCAAGTGGGATTTGATCGTGGATATCGCGACAGAAACCCTTGCTGATTTCGACTCCGCCCTGACCGAACTGCGAACGATCGAGGGGATCGCGGAAAGCGAGACGAATATCCTGCTGGCCGCGAAGCAACCCCGCTCTCGGCTGTAAACTGTCGTCAGGTTCCCAGGATCAGAAGCCACAGCGAAACGGAAATTATCGACGCAATCGTTCCGATCAGCACGACACTGGCGGATGTGCCTTTCGCGCGGTCGTATATGCTTGCGAAGATAAAAGCGTTCACGCCGGGCGCCATGGCCGAGGTGATCACTGCACCGCGCACGAAGTCCTGCGACAAGCCGAAGACCATATCCGCCATCACGAAGGCGATGCCCGGATGCACGAACAGCCGGATTACGCAGACCATAGCGATTTCGCCAATGCGTTCGGTAAGGGAATAGCGGACCAGTATGCCGCCCAGTCCGAACAGCGCCGCGGGCAGCGCCGCGCGGGAAAACATGCTCAGCGCGACATCGGCCGCACCGGGCAGGGGTATCGCCAACAGGTTAAAGGCCATCCCCAGAAACAGACCGATCACCATGGCATTGGAAAATATCGACTTCACCACGATGACCGCCGTTTGATGCAGCGCACGACCGTCTGCGCGCAGCAGCTCCATGGTCGTAATGCCCAGCAAATAGCAGAACGGAACATGGACCGCGATAATGGCGAGGTTCGGCTCCGTCGACCCTGCGCCATAGGCGCGTTCCATGATCGGCAGGCCCAGCAAAACGGTGTTGGAAAACATCGCGCCGAACCCGATTACGACCGATTCACCGGGGCGGCGCTTGAAGAATATCCGCGCACCGATGATTCCCAGAACGAAACAGGCTATAGAGCCGACGTAATAGGATATCAGAAGTTGCGGCCGGAAAACCGCCGCGAGATCGAGTTTCGCTGTCGCGAAGAACAACAGGCAGGGGATCGCGAACAGTTGCACGAACCGCATCAGCGAATCCACGTCCCCGTCGGAAAATACCTTGACCTTCACAGCCAGGTATCCGGCTCCGATCACGATAAAGACCGGCAGGACGATTTGAAGGATCTCCAGCATCAGCCGGTCAAATCGATCGTCATGCCGTCATAAGCCGGCACCACATTGTCAGGCGTCTCGTCCATGACCGTCTGGTAATCCAGGTCGAAATGCATGTTGGTCAGAACAGCCTGTTTCGGAGCAAACTGCGTGATCCACGAAAGGGTATTCGCCAGATGCGAATGTGACGGATGTGGTTTGCGGCGCAGCGCGTCGACAATCCAGCAGTCCAGCCCCTGCAGGGCCGGGCGGCTTTCCTCCGGAATTTCCGAGGCGTCGGGTGTGTAGGCGACATTTCCGATCCGGAAGCCGAGTGCGTCGATATTGCCGTGTTCGACCGTGAAGGGCGTCAGGGTCAGCGGACCGCCTGCGCCCTCTATCGTCACGGGGCCATTCAGGGGATAGATATTCAGGATCGGTGGATAGGCGCTGTTTTCAGGCTGGATGAAGGCATATCCAAAGCGGCTGATCAGCGCGTTGTAGGTGCGCTGTTCGGCATAGACCGGCAGTCTCTCCTGCCGGTTCATGACCACCATCCGCAGGTCATCCAGGCCATGCGTGTGATCGGCGTGTTCATGTGTGTAGAGCACTGCGTCCAGCAATCCGACCCCGGCGTCCAGCAATTGCATCCGCATGTCCGGCGTTGTGTCGATCAGGACGGCGGTCTCTCCGTCCCCGGAAAACCGTTGTACCAGCACCGAGCATCTGCGCCTGTTGTTTTTGGGGTTAGAC
>JBFFQS010000118.1:0-7417 GCA_041573315.1 Amylibacter sp.
CTAGATGTCCAGCACCCGTTTTTCAAACCCCTCTGGCGGCGGGTGGCGATAGTGATATTTTGCTTTGCATGGGCGATGATCGAATTCGCGAGTGGAACGCCGTTCTGGGGGGTGCTTTTCGGCGCTATCGGCGTCTATTGCGGCTGGCAGTTCTTTGTCGTTTTTGAATCGAAACACGACCGCAAAGAAGAACACAAAGAGGAAGGGCAAGAGTGACCGGCCTTCTGAGGAAACCGACTGGGATCAGTGGAAAAATCCACGATATCACACCGGAAACCGCCGGTTGGGGCTATGTCGGCTTTGGTCTTTACCGGCTGGCCGCGGGCGAAACGGTGGCGGAGCCCACGCGCGACAGGGAAGTGATCCTGGTGCTGGTCGAAGGCAAGGCTGAAATCGGCGCGGGCGGCAAGAGCTTCGGCGAACTGGGTGACAGGATGGACGTCTTCGAGAAGACGCCGCCGCATTGCGTCTATGTGCCTAATGCCTCCGACTGGTCGGCGACGGCCACCACGGCCTGTACGCTGGCGGTCTGCTCTGCCCCGGGTTTGGGCGGGCACGACGCACAGATCATCGGGCCTGTGGGTATTGATCTGGAACAGCGCGGCAAGGGTGCCAACACCCGTTACATTAACAACATCGCCATGGAAAACCGGGACGTTGCCGACAGCTTGCTGGTGACCGAGGTATTCACGCCGCAGGGCAACTGGTCGTCCTATCCGCCGCACCGCCATGATGAAGACAACTATCCCGAGATGACCTATCTGGAGGAAAGCTATTACCATCGCCTGAAGCCTGAACAGGGCTATGGCCATCAGCGGGTCTGGACGGAGGACGGAACGCTTGACGAAACGATGTCCTTTTCCAACCATGATGTTGTCTTGGTTCCCAAGGGCCATCACCCCTGTGGCGCCCCTTACGGTTATGATCTCTACTACCTCAATGTCATGGCCGGACCTTTGCGCAAGTGGCGGTTTAAGAACCATCCGGACCATGACTGGATATTCCAGCGTGACGCGAAAGCCTGATCTATCGCCACGGCACTTTAGGGCGAAGGATGCATTTAATTGCTGCGCAACGCCGAGGTTGTAACTTGACGTGAAACCGCAGCTCGTTCGAGATGTCTGAGAAATTACGCCTTCCGCAGGTTTAACGATCTTAAGTGAGCGATTTTGCCTGCAACCGGTTGCAAAGCAAATTGATGTAACTGATACTGTTCAAAACTGTGACCCTTTAAAAATGAATTCAACATTACCAGGTAATCGGAGTTTTCAGGCCATGGCTGTCACGTTGAAGGACGTTGCCGAACGCGCGGGTGTCTCGAGGTCTGCCGTCTCGCGTACATTCACCGACGGCGCGTCGGTTTCCAAAAATATGCGCAGCAAGGTGGAAAAGGCCGCGAAGGAATTGGGTTACAGTCCCAACGCCTTGGCGTCGAGTCTGACGACCGGACGCACCAAGCTGATAGGGCTGGTCTCGAACAACTTTCACAACCCGATTTTTCTGGAAGTCTTCGATCTGTTCACGCAGGGTTTGCAGGAACGCGGGTTGCGGCCGCTTTTGGTCAATCTCACCAACGAAACCGACCCCGAAAACTCGGTCAGGATGCTGCGCCAGTATTCGGTGGACGGTGTCATCGTTGCGTCTTCGACCCTGCCGCCGCGCTTTTCCCGCGCTTTCCGAGATGCCGGTGTTCCGGTGGTCAACAGTTTCGGTCGCTATTCCCGCGCGCCGGAGGTGCATGTCGTCGGCGTCGACAACGTCGAGTGCGGAAGAATGGCGGCGGTGGAGCTGCTGGGACGGGGATACAAATCCGTGGGATTCCTCGGCGGTCCCGAAACTGCGACGTCCACTCAAGACCGGCTGAGGGGCTTTGGCGCGGAACTGGCGAAACATCCGGATATCCGGTTCAGCCATTCGTTCGCAAAGGACTATACGTTCGTCGCCGGCCGACAGGAAATGCAGAGACTGCTGCGGAAAAATCCTGCCGAGGCCTATTTTTGCGGCGATGACATCCTGTCGATCGGTGCGCTCAGCGCGGTTCAGGACGCAGGCCTGAAAGTGCCGCAGGATATCGGCGTCATCGGATTTAACGACATGGAAATGGCCGGCTGGGAAAACATCAGCCTGACAACGATCCGTCAGCCGATACAAGAAATCATCAACGCGTCGCTCGAGTTGATTGTGGCCATGCTTGACGAGCCGGACCGCCATCCGGAGGCCCGGCTTTTCCCATGCACCGTTGTGGAACGGTCTACGCTGCGGCCGCGCCCCTAACGGAACATCGGCGGGCGGGCATCGACCCACTCGCCATCGGACTTGCCTGACGCGGCGACGGCAAATACCGCGGCCATGGAGCGCAGACCGTCCTCGGCCCTTGGGTACAAGTCAGCCGCCGGATCAATCGTCCGGCCTTCCTTCTCCGCCCTGATAGCTTCGGCCAGATCGGTGTAGATATTGGCGAAAGCCAGCGGCATCCCCTCGGCATGTCCGATGGTCACACGGGTGGTGCGGTCCGCCTCTGGCGACAGATTGGCCTCGCCGCGCTCGATGGTCTGCAGCCGCTGGTTCAGCGGCATCCAGTACAGTTGGTTCGGCTGTTCCTGGGCCCAGCGCAAGCCGCCTTTCTCGCCGAATACCTGAAGCGTCAGACCATGCTGCCGGCCTATTGCGATTGAAGAGGTCCAAAGGCGCCCGACAGCGCCGCCGTCCATGCGGAAATTGACCATGGCGTCGTCTTCCAGCTCGCGTGACGCGATGCAGGAAACGGTGTCTGCGGACAGGCGCTCGACCTCTTGTCCCGTGACGAAGCTCGCCATGTGAAGCGCATGGATGCCGCAATCGGCGAATTGCGCCGACACGCCGGCCTGCTTCGGGTCATAGCGCCAGCGCACGCGCGGATTGTCGGCGTCCGCCGCGTCCGCGTGGTGGCCGTGCGCAAACTCGGCTTTCACCAGCCGGATCTTGCCCAGATCGCCGCGCGCCACCATCGCCTTCATGTGGCGGACCAGTGAATAGCCGGAATAACCATAGTTCACGGCACAGATTTTGCCGGTCGCGCGGGCGAGCTTTACGATGTCCTCGCCTTCCTCAACCGTCATTGTCATCGGCTTTTCACAGAGTACATGGAAGCCTGCCGCCAGATAAGCCTTCGTGATTTCGTAATGCGTGGCGTTCGGGGTGGCCACGGTGACCAAGTCGACGCGGTCGGCGCGGTTGCGTTCGCCTTCCAGCATTTCGCGCCAGTCGCCATAGGCACGATCCGCAGTCAGGCCGAGCCGCCGACCGTACTCCCGTCCCGCATCAGGTCTGTGATCCAAAGCACCGGCAACAAAGGAAAATTCTCCGTCCAGACCGGCGCCCAGCCGGTGTGCGGGTCCGATCTGGCTGCCTTCGCCGCCGCCGATCATGCCCCAGTTCAGTTTCGTCATCTGTGTGATCCTCAGTTAAAGCCGATCGACTCAAGGTATTCGCGGTTGGCGCGGGCGTCTTTCAGCGGGTCGGGGTCCAATGTCGGATCGCAGTCCTGTTCGACCGTGCACCAACCTTCGAAGCCCGCATCCAGAAGTACTTTCCGGACGGCCGGGAAATCCACGTCTCCGTCGCCCAGATTGCAGAATATTCCCTGGCCGCAGGCGTCGTAAAAGCCGGTGCGCTTTTCTATGACCTCAGCCTTAACTTTTGGGTCTATATCCTTGAAATGCATGTATGATATTCGGCCAATATGGCGCTTCATGAAGGCGACGGGATCATAACCCGCGTAGGAATGGTGACCGGTATCGAAGCAGATCTTCAGGATGTCTTCGCCGACTTCGTCCAGCAGGCGCTCCAGTTCCGGTTCGAAATCTATGAAACCCGCGGCGTGGGCGTGGATGCCTACGGTCAGGCCGTATTCCTCGGTGCCCAGACGAGCGACGGCAGCGATCCTGTCACGGAACGCGGCCCATTCCGCGGCGTCCATCTGTTCCGCCTCCGCGGCCCGGCCCGCGGTCGGCGCGCGGCGCGGCGAGATGGAGTCGATGAGCACGAGATGCTGTGCCCCGTGCGCCTTCAGGGCCTTGCAGGTGCGCACCGCGCCGTCCATGACGTCGTCCCATTGCGCGGGGTCATGGAAAGCACGGAAGACAACGCCGCCGATCAGTTCCAGTTCGTTTTCGGCCAGTGCGTCGCCCAGCACGGCCGGGTCTTCGGGCATGAAGCCGACCGGCCCCAGTTCGATACCCTTGTACCCGGCTGCCGCGCAGTCCGACAGCACGGTCCGCCAGTCGGGATTTCGCGGGTCGTTTGCAAATTCCACCCCCCAGGAGCATGGCGCGTTGCCAATTCTGATGGTCATTCCAAGATACCTTTTCGGTTTCAGATAGTTTCGACGTTTTGCCAGGCTTTCGTCTTTGACGAGGCTCTGGCCGCTTCAATAACATAGTTTACCGCCAGACCGTCACGGAAGGTCGGCCAGACGGGTTCACCGGTTTCGACGGCCCGCAGGAAATCGCGCGCCTCGATGATGATCTGGTCCTGATAGCCGGTTCCGTGCCCTGGCCCCTGACAGAAGGGCAGGTAATCCGGATGCGCCGGACCCGTCAGTATTTTGCGAAAGCCGCGTTCGGCCTCCGGGTCGTCCATGCGATACAGCCACAGCGCATTCTGGTCTTCCTGATCGAAACGGATCGCGCCCTTGGTGCCGGTGACCTCGTAAGCATAACCCATTTTGCGGCCCGTCTGTATGCGGCTGAAATACATCTGACCCATGGCGCCGTTTTCAAACCGGCACATCATCTGGGCGTGATCGTCGTTGGTGACGGCCCCGCCGGGGCGGGCGGTGTGCACGGTCTCCATTTCCGCGATCAGGCTTTTGACGGGCCCGATCAGCGCCAGCGCGGCGTTGAGCATATGCGGCGCCAGGTCGCCGAGGGTGCCATTGGCGTCGCCGGTCGTGCGCCAGTTTGCAGGCTCCTTCGGGTCCGCCAGAAAATCTTCGGTATGTTCGCCGCGAAACCACGTGACATCGCCGATCGCTCCCTCGGCGATCAGTTTGCGGGCATATTGGCTGGCCGGCGTGCGGATGTAGTTGTAGCCGACCATGTTCGCGCAGCCGCTCTGTTCGGCGGCGGCCACCATGGCGAGAGCATCTTCGGTGGAGGCGCCCATCGGTTTCTCACACAGAACCGGCTTGCCGAGCGCGAAAGCGGCCTCGGCTACGGCGCGGTGTGTGCTTTGCGGCGTAGCGATCACGATTGCCTCGACTGCCGGATCGTTGACCAGCACTTTCCAGTCGTCGGTGGCGCGGTTGAACCCATAGGCTTCGCGATAGCGCTCTGCCGAGTCAGGGCTGCTGGCGCAAACCATCTCCAAACGCGGGCGCAGGCCGGTGTTGAAGACGGCGCCGACGGACGACATGGCGACCGCATGGGCCTTACCCATATAGCCGCCGCCAAGAATGCCAATGCCGATTTCTTTCATGCCTGCACCCCTCCCATAATTTACTTTGCAACCGGTTGCAAAATTTGTATCCTAAGATTCGAAATCACGCAAGTGGCATTGATTGCGGATCGGGCGGCTTTTGGCCGCCGGAGCCGCAGCGGGGAGGAATGCATATATGACCGATGACACGATACGGCTGACCACGGCGCAGGCCATTGTTCGGTATCTGGCCAACCAGTTCATCGAAGTCGACGGACGCGAGTTGCGGCTCTGCGGCGGCGGCTTTGGCATATTCGGGCACGGCAATGTGACCTGTCTGGGCGAGGCGCTGAACAGCCATCGCTCGGAACTGCCGCTGTACCGCGGACAGAACGAACAGAGCATGGGCTTCGCAGCGGCCGGCTATGCCAAGCAATGGCTGCGCCAGCGCTTCATGTTCTGCACGGCCTCTGCCGGTCCGGGCACGTCGAACCTGCTGACCTCGGCGGCGCTGGCGCATGCCAACCGCCTGCCGATGCTGCTGCTGTGCGGGGATACTTTCATCACCCGCTTGCCTGATCCCGTGCTTCAGCAACTGGAGCACTACGGCAATCCGTCGCTGGGCGTGAATGACGCCTTCAAGGCCGTCAGCCGCTATTGGGACCGGATCACGCATCCGGCGCAGGTCATACAATCGCTGCCGAATGCAATTGCCACGATGCTCGACCCCGCCGATTGCGGCCCCGCATTTCTGGGATTGCCGCAGGACGTACAGGGCTGGACCTATGACTATCCCGCCGCGTTCTTTGCGAAAAAGGTTCACCGTATCCGCCGTACGACGCCGGACGCGGCGGAGGTCGCCGATGCGGCGGCGCTTCTGGCCTCGGCCAAGCGCCCGATAATCATAGCAGGCGGCGGCGTGCAGTACTCTCATGCAGTCCGCGAACTGACCGGTTTCGCCGAGCAGCACAATATTCCGGTTGTGGAAACCATTGCCGGGCGGGCAAACATGCTGGCGACGCATCCGCTGAACATCGGGCCCATCGGTGTCACCGGGTCTGACAGCGCGAACGCTATTGCTGAAAAGGCCGACGTTATTCTGTCCGTCGGCACGCGGCTTCAGGATTTCACCACCGGTTCATGGACGGCTTTCGCCAAGGACGCGCGGTTCGTTTCCATAAATGCCGCGCGCCACGACGCCGGCAAGCATCTGTCGCTGCCTGTCGTGGGCGATGCCAAGCTGTCGCTGCAAGTCCTTTGTAAGGCCCTGCAGGGCTATGCCGGACCGGATAGCTGGGTTAAGGCGGCGCAGGCAGAACGGCAGAAGTGGGACGATTATGTCGCAAAGAACGTGTCTTACGGCAACCGGCCAAACTCCTATGCGCAGGCGATCGGTGTGGTTAATGCGCTCTGCGACAGCCGCGATCGGGTGGTGGCGGCGGCGGGTGGGCTGCCCGCAGAGGTCACCGCGAACTGGCGCACGCTGGATATCGGCACCGTTGATGTTGAATTCGGTTTTTCCTGCATGGGGTACGAGATCGCGGGCGCCTGGGGTGCGCGCATCGCCCAGTCGGAACGCGAGCCGGAGAAGGATACCATCGTCTTTGTCGGCGACGGCTCCTATCTGATGCTGAATTCAGATATCTATTCCTCGGTCCTGAGCCGCAAGAAGCTGATCATCATGTTGCTGGACAACGGCGGTTTCGCCGTGATCAACAAGCTGCAGAACAACACCGGAAACGAGAGCTTCAACAACCTGCTCGCCGATTGCCCGACGATACCCGAAGCGTTTGGTGTCGACTTCGAATCCCACGCCGCCGCAATGGGCGCCACGGCCGAGACCGTTGCCAATCCGGCAGAACTGGGCGAGGCGTTCAAGCGCGCCAAAGCGTCCGACAAGACCTATGTGATCTGCATGAAGGTGGACGCCTACGAGGGCTGGACGATGCAAGGTCACACCTGGTGGGAGGTCGGAACCCCGCACATAACCGACGACCCGAAAGTCCGTGCCGCGCATGAA
>JBFFQS010000119.1:0-7401 GCA_041573315.1 Amylibacter sp.
AGACGGCCACGACTTCGTCGGTTCCGGTTTCCAGCAGTTTGGCGAGGACGTCCTTGCCAAACGCCTGCTGTCCCATGACGATCAAACGCATTATTTGACCTCCCCGACCGCACCGGACGCAATGACCCGGTTCAGGTCTTCGTCTTTGTATCCAAGCACATCGTTCAGAATTTCACGGGTGTGTTCGCCCAGCAGCGGCGAGCGTGTAACCGTCACGTCACTGTCGGACAGCTTGATCGGGCAGCCGACGGAGATGTATTCGCCACGCTCCGGATGGTCTACCTTGACCAGGGTTCCGGTGGCGTACAGGCCTTCGTCCTCGGCAATTTCCTTCATCGACAGGATCGGGCCGACAGGGATGTCGTGCGGATTGCACAGGTCCATCACTTCCAGCTTGTCACGCTCCATGGTCCACACTTCGATCCGCTCGAAAATCTGGTTCAGCTTGTCGAGGCGGTCAGCAGGTGTGGCATACCCTTCCTTGGTCTTCCAGTCCGGCTGTCCGATCAGGTCGCAGACCTTTTCCCAGACGGCGGCCTGAATGATGAAATAGGTGTAGGCATTCGGGTCGGTTTCCCAGCCTTTGCATTTCAGAATACGGCCCGGCTGTCCGCCGCCGGAGTCGTTGCCGGCGCGCGGCACGGCGTCACCGAACGGGATGCCCTCGCCAAATTGCGAATATTCCCTCAGCGGACCAGCTGCCAGACGCTGCTGGTCGCGCAGCTTCACCCGTGCGAGGTTCAGGACGGAATCCTGCATGGCGGCGGTCACTTTTTGACCGCGCCCGGTTTTTTCCCTTTGGAACAGGGCAGTAACGATACCCAGGCACAGGTGCAGACCTGTACCGCTGTCGCCGATTTGCGCGCCGGTCACCAAGGGCGGACCATCCCGGAAACCGGTTGTGGAAGCGGAACCGCCGGCACACTGGGCAACGTTTTCGTAGACTTTGCAGTCCT
This sequence comes from Amylibacter sp., assembly GCA_041573315.1. Taxonomy (GTDB): domain Bacteria; phylum Pseudomonadota; class Alphaproteobacteria; order Rhodobacterales; family Rhodobacteraceae; genus Amylibacter. Next base: position 957 of record JBFFQS010000119.1, read on the forward strand.
GATACTTGCCGGGACCGAAGCCCTTGATCGACGCCATGATGATGCGCGGGTTGATTTCCTGAATGCGCTCCCAGCCAAAGCCCATGCGGTCCAGCGCGCCAGGCGCGAAATTTTCGACCAGAACGTCGCATTCTTCGATCAGACGGGTCAGAACCTCTTTGCCGGTCTCATTCTTGGAGTTCAGCTCGATCGAACGCTTGTTGTGGTTCAGCATCGTGAAATAGAGGCTGTCCGCGCCGGGCACATCGACCAGCTGCTTGCGTGTCGCATCGCCGACACCGGGACGTTCCACTTTGATCACGTCTGCGCCAAACCATCCCAACAGCTGGGTGCAGGTCGGCCCGGACTGAACATGGGTGAAGTCGAGAATTTTGATACCTTCAAGGGCTTTCATAATGCCGTTCCTTTTCCACTCGGGATTTTCTTATTTTTTACCAACAACACTAACGGGGTTCAGGTTGCCGATATTGCCGCTTTCCTTGCCTGCGGCAGGGTCGATGACGGCGTTGATCAGGGTCGGTTTGCCGGAGTCCATCGCCTCGTTCACCGCGCGGGTCAACTCATCGGGGTTGGTCACATGTTTGCCAACGCCGCCAAAGGCCTCCATCATCATGTCGTAGCGGCTATCCTCTACAAATACAGTTGGTGCCACATCTCCGGACCCCGATTCATTAACATCAGTGCCTCGATAGATGCCGTTGTTGTTAAAGATCACGATGCAAACCGGCAGATTGTAGCGGCAGATGGTTTCGACCTCCATTCCGGAGAAGCCGAAAGCACTGTCGCCCTCGACCGCCAGAACCGGATGGCCGGTTTCGACGGCGGCGGCAATCGCGCTGCCCATACCGACGCCCATCACGCCCCAGGTACCCACGTCAAGACGCTTGCGCGGCTTGTACATGTCGATGATGCTGCGCGCGAAATCGAGGGTGTTGGCGCCCTCGTTCACCAGAATGGCATCGGGACGCTCTTTGATGATCGTTTTCAGAGCACCCAAGGCGCCGTTGTAATCCATCGGCACGTTGTTGTTCTGCAGCTTGGACGCCATGCGCGCGATATTCGCCTCTTTCTTGGCTTTGACGGCATCGGTCCATTCCGCAGGCGGAGCTTTCCAGTCGTCGCCCATGCCATCGACCAGAGCCGACAGACAGGAGCCGATATCACCCACCAGAGGGGCCGCAATCTCAACATTGCTGTCCATTTCCCTCGGTTCGATGTCGATCTGAACGAATTTCGTCGAATGAGGCTCACCCCATGACTTTCCTTTGCCGTGTGACAGCAGCCAGTTCAGACGAGCCCCCACCATTACAACGACGTCGGATTCTTTCAAAACCAGCGACCGTGCGGGACCAGCCGACAATTCATGCGTGTCGGGCAGCAGACCCTTGGCCATGCTCATCGGCAGATAGGGGATGCCGCTCTTTTCGACGAATTCGCGGACAACATCGTCGCACTGAGCGTAGGATGCGCCCTTGCCGAGGATGATCAACGGCTTCTTGGCGCCTTTGATTACGTCGAGAGCACGCGCAACGGCATCCGGTGCAGGAAGTTGAGCCGGCGCAGGGTCAATCACTTTGACCAGAGATTTGGCGCCCTCGACCTCATCCATAACCTGACCAAGCAGAGCACCCGGAATATCCAGATAGACACCACCCGGACGACCGGAAACGGCCGCGCGGATCGCACGGGCCACACCGATGCCGATATCTTCAGCATGCAGGATCCGATAGGCGGCTTTACACAGCGGCTTGGCGATGGCCAACTGGTCCATCTCTTCATAGTCGCCCTGCATCAGGTCGACGACTTCACGCTCGGAAGAGCCGGAAATCAGGATCATCGGCCAGCAGTTCGTGGTCGCGTGCGCCAGAGCGGTCAGTCCATTCAGAAAGCCGGGCGCGGAGACCGTGAGGCAGATACCCGGCTTCTTTGTCAGATATCCGGCGATGGCAGCCGCGTTACCGGCGTTCTGCTCGTGGCGGAACGACAGAACCCGAATGCCCTGAGCCTGCGCCATACGCCCGAGGTCCGTAATCGGAATACCGGGAACGCCATAGATGGTTTTGACGTCATTGAGCTTGAGCGCATCAATCAGCAGGTGAAAGCCGTCTGTCAAAGCCTGTGGAGCTTCTGCTCCTCCGGCCTTTTCATCCACGCTCTGTTCAGAACCAGATAAAGTCATTTTTGTGTCTCCGTGATCTTCAATTACGATAAATTCGATTCAGCTCGGGCCGAGCCGATGTTTTCAAGTCTGGTCCACGTCTTGTGGATGTGCGCGTGCAGCCGCATAGTGTGCTCGCGAACAAGTCTGGACGCCAAATCGCCATTCCGGCTTTCCAGCGCCTCGATGATTTCCATGTGCTCCGCAACCGAACGGCTGGCGCGATCATTCTCGCCCAGAGCACGGCGGCGGACGGCGTGCATGTGAATGAACAAGGCATCCGCCAGCGTTCCAAGCGCGGCCACGCCTGAAAGCTCCAGGATGGTCCGGTGGAAGTTGATATTCGCAACTGAGTATTCTTCGATTTCCGCGCGATCGGCATTGACGCTGTGCTTCATCGCGAACTTTCGCAAGTTGCGGAAATCAGTATCGGTAGCCTTTTCAGAGGCCAGCCGCGCGGCCATGCTTTCAAGAGCTGCCCAGACGATAACCATCTCAAGGATCTCTTCGCGCGACTTGCGCAAGACGAACACGCCTTTGCGCGGTATGATCTCGACCAGCCCCTCGTGAGCCAGGCGCGCAAGCGCCTCCCTGATCGGAGTGCGTGAGATTCCCAATTTGCTGGCAAGAGTGCGCTCATCCAGCCGCAGATCGACATTGGGCTGATAGATATTCATATCAAGTATAGCGTTCCGCAACACGTCGTACGTGTGGTCTTTCAGCGTAAAATTTAACGCTATAGGACTCAGCGAGTCGCTAATCGACATTTGTTTCCTCCCAGCGCGACCACTCCTCTGATCGCTTACAACGAACAGATTTCCCTGCTCATTATGTGGTATACCATACACCTCAATCTAAGCCGGTCAACTAATTTATTTTCTATATTTTACAGCGAAAAAACTTGACAAAACGCCCCGTGGTATACCACACACCATGCAGGTAAAGTCACTTGGTTTGAACAAGATCCATCTGATTCGGACATGTTAAAAGGAATCACTGCGTGCTGATAAGGGCAAAAGATTCGGTTTTGGTCGTCATAGATGTTCAAGAGCGTCTTGTCCCTGCCATGCAGGCTCCTGCCCGCACGTTACATAATACGAAACTGCTGCTTGCGGCCGCAAGAATCAACCATGTTCCGGTAATTCTGACAGAGCAATACCCCAAGGGGCTGGGCCACACTGTCCCGGAAATCAAACAGGCAGCGGGCGATTCCATCATTATTCCGAAAATGCATTTCTCATGCATGGAAGACAGTAACTTCGCCGAGACTTTCAGGTCCATGGGCGCCAAGCAGGCGATACTGGTTGGTATGGAAGCCCATATCTGCGTTGTGCAGACCGCAGCCAGTCTTGTTGAAGAGGGCTACGAGGTCTTCGTCGTCTCTGATGCGACGGCGTCAAGGACAATCGAAAGCGAAAACGCCTGCCTTGAGCGTCTAAGCGCCTCGGGTGTAAGCATTGTAACGACGGAAATGGTGGTCTTTGAATGGCTGGGCCAAGCTGGTACCAAGGCCTTCAAGGAACTTCTGCCGCATATAAAATAGAATTTCCTCTGAAACGGGGAGCACGGGGAGAGAGAACACAAGGTCAGGAATTCTAAGCCAAGGTCAACCGGCCTGAAACTTGCGCGGCTGTTGTCAAGGGAGAGGCAACCACAAGGCCGCGAAAAGTCCGATCACCCGGAAAACCTAACGCAGTTGACAGATATCAGTCGCATATTGGGAGAGAGACATGAACATCCACGAATATCAAGCCAAGGAAGTCTTGAAAGGCTTCGGCGCACCTGTCGCCAAAGGAGTGGCGATTACCAGCCTCGATCAGGCAGAAGGCGCGATCGCCGCGCTGCCCGGACCGGTCTGGGTCGTCAAGAGCCAGATCCACGCCGGCGGGCGCGGCAAGGGCAAATTCAAGGAACTCGGTGAAGACGCGAAAGGCGGCGTCCGGGTATCCTTCTCCGCCGACGAGGCGCTGGCGAACGTCAAGGAAATGTTTGGCAAGACCCTGGTCACCAAACAGACCGGCCCTGCCGGCAAGCAAGTAAACCGCCTTTACATCGAAGACGGCGCTGATATCGACCGTGAGCTTTATCTTTCCATCCTCGTAGACCGTGAAAACGGCAAGACCTCTTTCGTTGCTTCGACCGAAGGCGGCATGGACATCGAAACCGTCGCCGAAGAGACGCCGGAGCTGATCCACACTATCGCGATCACGGCATCGAAAGGCTGCACCGACGCCGACGCGGCCAAGATAGCCGACGCCTACAAACTGACCGGCAAGGCCCGGGAGCAAGGCATCGAACTGTTCAAGAACCTCTACAAGGCCTTCACCGAGAAGGACATGAGCCTGCTGGAAATCAATCCGCTGATCGTCACCAAGTCCAATGACATTCAGGTGCTGGACGCAAAAGTCACCTTCGACAACAACGCCCTGTTCCGGCATCCCGACATCATGGAGTACCGCGACAAGACAGAAGAGGACGAGAAAGAGATCGAGGCCTCCAAGTACGATCTGGCCTATATCGCGCTCGATGGCGAGATCGGCTGCATGGTGAACGGCGCCGGTCTGGCAATGGCCACGATGGACATCATCAAGCTTTACGGCGCGGAGCCTGCCAACTTCCTGGACGTAGGCGGCGGCGCTACCACCGAGAAGGTGACTGCGGCATTCAAGATCATCACCTCCGACCCTAATGTCAAAGGCATTCTGGTGAATATCTTCGGCGGGATCATGCGCTGTGACGTGATCGCCGAGGGTGTCGTTCAGGCCGTAAAGGACGTGGGGCTGAAAGTTCCGCTGGTCGTGCGTCTGGAAGGGACCAAAGTCGACGAGGGTAAGGCCATCATCAACGAAAGCGGCCTGAATGTTATTGCTGCGGATGATCTGGATGACGCCGCGCAGAAAATTGTTAAAGCGGTGAAAGGATAATCCCATGGCCATCTTGATCAACAACGACACGAAAATCATCGTCCAGGGCCTGACCGGCAAGACCGGGACCTTCCACACCGAGCAGGCGCTCGCCTATCACGGAACCAAAATGGTCGCCGGGACGCATCCGAAAAAAGGCGGGACGAACTGGACCGGCGCAAACGGTGAAACACTGCCGATCTTCGCCTCCGTCGCCGAAGCGAAAGAAGCAACCGGCGCGACAGCATCGGTGATCTATGTTCCGCCAGCAGGCGCGGCGGCAGCGATCGAAGAGGCTATCGACGCCGGTATCGACCTGATCACATGTATCACCGAAGGCGTGCCTGTGCTGGACATGGTCCGCGTGAAAGAGAAGCTCGACGCTTCGAAATCCCGCCTGATCGGCCCGAACAGCCCCGGCCTGATGACGGCAGACGAATGCAAGATCGGCATTATGCCCGGCAGCATCTTCAAGAAAGGCTCCGTGGGCGTCCTTTCACGCTCTGGCACGCTGACCTACGAAGCGGTCTATCAGACCACCGTTGCGGGCCTCGGCCAGACCTCCGCGGTCGGCATCGGCGGCGACCCCGTCAAAGGCACCGAGTTCATCGATATCCTGGAACTCTATCTTGCCGATCCGGATACCAAGTCGATCATCATGATCGGCGAAATCGGCGGCTCCGCCGAAGAGGACGCCGCGCAGTTCCTGATCGACGAGGCCAAAAAGGGCCGCAAGAAACCTGTCGTCGGCTTCATCGCGGGCCGCACCGCGCCTCCGGGGCGCACGATGGGTCATGCCGGCGCGGTGATTTCCGGCGGCAAGGGCGGCGCGGAAGACAAGATCGAAGCGATGCGCGCGGCCGGCATTCGTGTCTCGCCTTCGCCGGCGAAACTGGGCGAAACTTTGGTTGAATTGCTGGGTTCATAGTCGTTAACTGAAGTCAGACAATCCTAATAACGGCCTCACATATTGTGAGGCCACCTGCCAAAGGAGATTATCAATGCCCTACAAAATCCTCATTCTTGGTGCCTCATATGGATCTCTTCTTGGCACTAAACTGATTGCCGCGGGGCACGACGTAACACTCGTGTGCCGCGCTGAAACCGCTGCCCTTATCAATTCCAAGGGCACGGAAGTGCGCATCAAGCTGCGTGACGAAGACACGCACCGCAGCTTCTTTTCATCCGACCTGGATGGCAAGCTTGATGCCCTGACGCCGGAAGACGTCAAGCCCGAAGACTACGACCTCGTGTGTTTGGCGATGCAGGAGCCACAGTATTCCCACCCGACACTGAAGGACTTGCTTTCACGGGTCGCCAAGGCCAAGGCGCCTTGCATGTCCATCATGAACATGCCGCCCCTGCCCTACCTCAAGCGCATCCC
>JBFFQS010000120.1:0-7350 GCA_041573315.1 Amylibacter sp.
AGAAAAGCAAAATGTCTGATGTTCAGAGCGTATTGGGCGGTGCCTCTTTCAAGGGCGCGGTCAAGGTAGCCGAGGCCGGCGTGCACGGCATGATCACCCTGCGCGGCGATCTGGGCAGCGAAGCGCTGGCCAAGGCGGTGAAATCCGCGGTCGGGCAAGTGGTTCCTGACAGGCTCGCCGTCAACAGCGGCGAAAAGGGCTCCGTGGCCTGGATGTCGCCGGACGAGTTGCTGCTCATGGTGGACTACGATCAGGCCGAAGCCATGGTCGCCAAACTGGCGAAGGCGCTGGCGGACGAACATCATCTGGCCGTCAACGTGTCCGATGCCCGCGCGGTGTTCACCCTGTCTGGCGCGGCCGTTCGTGACGTGCTTGCCAAGGGCACTCCGGCAGATGTGTCACCGGCGGCCTTCGCACCCGGCGTGATCCGGCGCTCGCAGCTCGGTCAGGTGGCGGCGGCCTTCTGGATGACCTCGGCGACAGAGGCGACCGTGGTCTGTTTCCGCTCGGTCGGCGAGTACATGTTCAACTGGCTGTGCAAGGCGTCTGACACCGGCACCCTGCCGATCGTGAAATAACGCGCTGCCCCTTTCTAATTTCCTGCATGCAGGGTAGAGGGGGGCATGACCGAGACACCGACATATCCGCAGATCAAACTGCTGCCCAAAGCCTCGCCCCAAAGGGTACGCTTTGGCTTTCCATGGGTTTTTGCCAACGAGCTGGTGATGGACCGCAGAACGCGGAAAATTCCGGCGGGCGAAATCGTGCAACTGAACGACAATTCCGGTGCGCCGCTGGCGCTCTGCGCCTTTAATCCCGAGTCGAAAATCGCCGGACGGGTGCTCAGTCTGGACTGTGATACGCCGATAGATCAGGCGTGGATGAATGCCCGGATCGCCCGCGCGGCGGCGCATCGCGAGCGTCTGTACGATGACCCGTATTACCGCCTGGCCCATGCCGAGGCCGACGGCTTGCCGGGTGTGATCATCGACCGTTTCGGAGATGTCTTCGCGGTGCAGCCCAACGCGGCCTGGGCAGATGCGCGGATGCCGATGATCACCGAGGCGCTGACCGGCGTCTTGTCAGCGAAAGCCGTCGTCAAGAACGCCTCGGGCCGCGCGCGCAAGCTGGAAGGTCTGGACGAGGAAACCCTTGTAGTGCAGGGCGCGCTGGACGCGCCGGTTCCGGTGCGCATGAACGGCGCGACCTATATGGCCGATGTTCTGGGCGGGCAAAAGACCGGCTTGTTTTTCGACCAGCGCGACAATCAGGCTTTCGCCGCAAAGCTGGCGAATGGCGGCTCGGTTCTGGACGTGTTTTCCCATGTCGGCGGCTTCGGGCTCGCGGCACTGGCGAGCGGTGCGACTTCGGCGCTGGCGGTGGACGGATCGCGCGCGGCGCTGGATCTGGCCGAGCAAGGTGCCGAAAAATCGGGCTTTGCGGACCGGTTTTCGATCCATGAGGGCGATGCGTTCGAGGCGATGGCAGGCCTGATCGGCGAAGGCCGGAAGTTCGATGTGGTAATCTGCGACCCGCCTGCTTTCGCACCCGCGAAACCGGCGCTGGAGGCGGGCCTGCGGGCTTATGAGCGGGTGGCCCGGTTGGGCGCGCAACTGGTGGCCGACGGTGGCTATCTGGTGCTTTGCTCCTGTTCGCATGCCGCCGGACTGGAGGCGTTTCGAACCGCCAGCCTTCGCGGTATCGGCAAGGCCGGACGCACGACGCAGATCATCCACACAGGCCAAGCGGGGCCGGACCATCCGGTACACCCGCATCTGGCCGAGAGCGCCTACCTGAAATCGATCTTCCTGCGGATGCTGTGATGCGGGTGATACTGGACGCCTGCGTCCTGTTCCCGACCGGCCTGCGGGCGCTGTTGCTGGATGCCGCCAAGGCGGGGTATTTCACCGCGCTCTGGTCGCCGCGCATTCTGGACGAGTGGCGGTTGGCGGCGGCGAAACAGGGGTCGGACGCGGGGGCGGAAATAGCACTGCTGGAGGCCGAGTGGCCGCAGGCGTCCGTGGATGCTTCTGCCGTCGATATCGAAACGCTCTGGCTACCGGATACAGGCGACCGGCACGTGCTGGCCGCGGCGATTGCCGGTAAGGCACCGGAGATCGTGACGGCCAACCTGCGGGACTTTCCATCGCGGGTGCTGGCGAAGCACGGCGTCACGCCGCGACATCCCGATACGTTCCTGCTGGAAATCGCGCGGCAAGATGCGGCGTTTCTGGCGGGGTTGGTTCAGGCGCAGGTCAGCGTGGCAGAGGTCAGTCTGGGAATTTCGCTCAATCAGAGGACGTTCCTGAAACGCGCCGGCCTGCCGCGTCTGGCGAAGTATCTGGAGCAGGCGGGCTAGTCAGCCCCCTGCCTGCCACTGGCCTTCGAGTTTCTCGATTGCCTGAATACGCTCCGTGGTTTTCGGGTGGCTCATCATCCACGCCAGCGGCTGGCCGGAATTGCCGGTCAACGCCTCGAGCTTGTTGAACAGGGTCTTTTGCGGCTCGGTCCCGATGCCTGCCTTGGTCAACAGGGCGGCGGCATAGGCGTCAGCCTCGTATTCGTCGCCGCGCGACAGGCGGGCGGCCAGCATGGAGACCAGAAAATTGGCGATGTAGATGCCGATCCCCGGCAGGATGCGCCCGAGGATCATGCTCAGTGCGACGCGAACGGCGTTTTGACCCGAAAAGTCGATCATCCGCCGCCGCGAGTGTCCAAGAGCCACATGGCCCAGTTCATGTGCGATGACGCTGGCCATTTCCTCGGCGCTGACATGGCCCGAACGGTATTTCTCAAAGAACCCGCGGGTGATGAAAATCCGCCCGTCGGGCGCGGCCAGCCCGTTGACGGGATCGATCTCGAAAATATTCACCTTGATCTGGTGCAGGTCCAGCGCATCGGCCATCTTTCGGGTCAGCCGCTCCAGTTCCGGATCGCGCATCGGAGTGGATCGCGCATCAAGGTCGTGGCTCAGCCGCTTTGACGAGAACCAGTACATGACCAGCGCATAGAGTACCGCCAGCAGGATAGGAGAGAACTTCAACATGGGTCAGATATGGGGCGTCGCGGGCTATCTGGCAACAGGTTTGACCTAATTGTTACACAAGGCCCTGCCAGTCGGCGATCAGGGTCAGGACCAGTGTGACCAGAAAAAACGCGATGCCGTGAGCAAAGGCGTATTGCAGCTTGTCCAGCCGGTTTCCGCCGCGCTTGCCCGCGCGATACCAGCCGAGTGCGGCGCCGATTATGAAGGCAGGGATGACAAACATGACTTAACTTTCCGGTTCACGAGGCGGCGGCGCCAACTGGGCGATCTGCCTCATCCTTCTGGACAGGTCGCGGTCGGAAAGCAATCCGTATTTGCCCCATGACAGCGCCTCTGCCTTCAATTCCTCTGACTGGGCGGTATTTCCGCGCCAGCTTTCGGCCTGTGCCTTAAGCGCCAGCAGGTTGAACAGCATTATTGCGTCCTGCGCCCGCCGCGCCGCCGGGATCGACCCGTTGATAAATACCAGCGCATCGTCGACCGCGCCCGCCGACAGGGCCAGCCATGCCATCTGAACCGCCGTTTGCGCGGTGTGGATGTCGTCGGCCCCGAACAGGGTGTAGAAGATGGAGTAGGCCGTGGCATAGTCAAGCGCCGCCTGTTCCGGATTGCTCTGGGCCGAGACGCGCGCGCGCGCCAGAAACGAAAAGCCGATACGCTGATCGTTATAGCCGCGGGCGTCGGCGATCTCGATCGCGCGCGTTGCGGCGTTGATCCGGCGTTGCGTTCCGCCGCTTCGGCCCAGTGCGATCTCTATCTGGCGGCTCCAGTCGCGGCCTGTGCGCGGGCGCGCGTCAGACGCCAGTCCGCTGCCTGACGGATTAAGCTGCGCCAGCAGCGCCGGCAGCCGTTCGGAGACTTGCGCCCGCGTCATGCCGTTGCGCAGCGCCGGCGAATAATAAATCCGCAGCACCAGCATATCGAAGGGTTGCAGGACCAGATTGAAATTATCGTCGTTGAAAATGCTGTCGCGCAGCCGGAAAAGGTCGTTCAGCGGGCCGAGCGCCTGAGCGATTTCCTCGTGCAGGCAATCGCGGATTTCCTGCGGCGGCACGTCGTCGGGCAGAAAGATCGCGACGCGCGAGCGTTCGGTGATCTGTGCCCAGTCCGTCCGGAAACTGCGCTTGTTGCGCCGGAAATCGGCCCAGCTTTCGGCATTGGGTACGACGAAACAGGCCGCCGACGGGGCCACCAGCGTCATTTGTTCCGAAGGGACGGCCTCGACCACGATATTGGCGGGCTCTTCCGCTGGCACGCGCCGGATGTCGATCTTGGCCTCGCTGCGCAGGCGGGATACCAGTTGCTCCAGGTCGCGTTCGGCGTAAGACGGGACCGGTCCGGCAAACTTGATCGAGATCGGTTGCTCGAATCGGGTCATGGACTGCAGCCGCCGCCCGTTTTCCAGCGCGAAGCTGAGGTCGAGAAATTCCCGCGCGATATCCGAATTCGACCGCCGGACCGCCGTGTTGGGGCTGGGATTGTCGAACATCCGCATGGGTTGAGAGACAACGGCGTCGGGTGCCGCCGTCGGTTGTGCCATGTCGCAGCCCGCCAGTGCCGTCAGCGCCAAGAGGGCTAACCAGAGGCCGCGCGTACTCATGCGATCTTGTACTTGATGAACGGGGTCAGTGTCGCCACCCGGTCATACAACCTGCGGGCCGTCAGGTTGTCTTGGGCGGTCAGCCAATAGACCTCTCCGGCGCCGCAGCCGGCCGCATGAGTGTCGACATAGCGGATCAGGGATTCGCCTGCACCGGCGCCGCGCGCGTCGGTCGAAACATACAGGTCGTTCAGGTAGCACCGGTCGCGCGTGTCCCAAAAACTCTTGTGGTATAGAAAGTTAACAAGGCCGATGGCTTCGTCGCCCCGAAACGCCAGCGCGCTGTGCATCGGTGTGTCGGGATCGAGTATCCGCTGCCAGGAGGCGGCATATACCTCTGGCGGCAATTCGGTCTTGTAGAACTGCAGATAAGAGCGCCAGAGGTCCGACCATTTGTCATGGTCGCCGGCGGTTACTGCTCTGATATCAATCGGCATCCTGGCTCCAGAGGATTATTTTCAGCTCAACAATGTACCATTACGCCAAATTTTCGCCCGTATGAATAGCCTTAAATAACAATCACAGGTGGAGGTGCAACTTTGTGATGACATTCCCTCGGAAACCCGTTAATCGGGGCGCAAGTTCAACCATTGTAAGAGCGTATGGCACACGCAAGTATGAGGAAACGAATGAAAGCTGAAGCAGTATTGGCTACTGACTACCAACCCGCTGAAGATGAACCTTTCATGAATGACCGGCAGTTGGAATATTTCCGGAAAAAACTCACAGACTGGAAGAATTCAATAGTCGCGGACAGCCGTGAAACCATCGAGGGCATGCAGGAAGGCGCGCGGAATATCCCCGATGTCGCCGATCGTGCGTCGGAAGAAACAGACCGGGCGCTGGAGTTGCGGACCCGCGACCGCGAACGCAAGCTGGTCTCCAAGATCGACGCCGCGCTGCGCCGGATCGAAGAGGGAACCTACGGCTATTGCGAGGAAACGGGCGAGCCGATTTCCCTGAAGCGTCTGGATGCCCGCCCGATCGCGACCCTGTCGCTGGAGGCGCAGGAGCGTCATGAGCGCAAGGAAAAGGTTCACCGCGACGATTGATCCGTCGATCCCGCTCAAGAATCAAAAACACCGGACCGCGCCGCGCTCCGGTGTTTTTTTATGGACGCTTGCGCTTTCGTTCAGGCGTCGAGCTCGACCCAGATTGGCACGTGGTCGGAGGGTTTCTCCCGGCCACGGACTTCCCGGTCGATCTGGCAGTCCCGCAACAGGTCGGCGCAGGGCGGCGACAGCAGGAAATGGTCGATTCGTATGCCGTGGTTTTTCGGCCATGAACCAGCCTGATAATCCCAGAACGTGTAGTTCATAGGTGCCGAATTGCGCATGCGGAACGCCTCGGTAAATCCGAGGTTGACGATGCGGCGAAAGGCTTCGCGGGTTTCCGGCAGGAACAGGGCGTCGTCTTCCCATGGCTTCGTGTCCCAACAATCCTCGGGTTGGGGGATGGTGTTGTAGTCGCCGGCCATCAGGAACGGCTCCTCGTCTTTCAGCAGCGCTCCGGCGTGTTTTCTCAGCCGCTTCATCCAAGCGAGTTTGTAGTCGTATTTCGGCCCCGGCGCGGGATTGCCGTTCGGCAGATACAGGCAGCAGACCCGCACAGCCGTCTTGTCGCCGATCACCGTCGCCTCGATCCAGCGGGCCTGATCGTCGTCGTTGTTGCCGGGCAGGCCGCGCTTGATGTCTTCCAGCGGAAATTTCGACAGTATGGCCACGCCGTTGAAGCCCTTCTGGCCATGGGTTTCGACGTTATAACCAAGATCCTCGATCGGCTCGCGCGGGAAGTTCTCGTCCATGGATTTGATTTCCTGCAGCAGGACAACGTCCGGTTCGGCGCTTTGCAGCCAGTCGAGCAGGGCCGGAAGCCGCGCCTTGATGCCGTTGATATTGAACGATGCGATTTTCATGGGCACTCCTCGGTTCGGCGCTGGGCAAAGTCTATCGAAAGCGGGTCGGGCTTCGCAAGGCCGGAACAGGGTTAATAAAAGTTAAATAGTTCGGCGTCAGAGTGGCTTCGTGGATTTTTTCAACTGGAGGTCCCATGTCGCGGCCATTGGTCAAGGTTTTCGGCGAGCGCAACACCGGCACGCGGGCGCTGCTGCAAATGCTGCGCGCGTCGGGTGACGTGACCCTGCGCATGGCCGGATCGGGATCCAACGCTGAACAGCAGCGCCGGGCGGAACTGGCGGACCGGATTTCCGAGCAGTTCAACGGCGCGTGGCGCAAGCTCTACATGGATGCGCTGCGCGACAACCAGCGCCATGTGACCGATCCGCTGCTGACGTGGAAACATGCGGCCCCCACGTGGAACGACAGCTTCGCCGAACAGCGCGCGCACGTGATTTTCATGGTGCGCAGCCCCTATTCCTGGGTTCTGTCGATGGCGCGGAGGCCCTATCACATCGCGGGCCGGCGGTCTGAAAGTCTGGAGGAGTTCCTGACCCGCCCCTGGCTGACGCAGCGTCGCGACAACGCCGATATCCTGTTGCCGGATGTTCTGGCGCTTTGGCAGGCGAAGCTGGAGGCCTACCTCCAATTCGCCAAACAGGCCAAAGCCAATGGCGTCCGCACCAGCATCCTGAATTTCGAGCACTTCGTTGCCGACCCGGTTGCTTGCGCCCGCGCGGCTCTTTCCGACTGCGGTATCGTGTCGGACAATCTGCGTCCGGCACGCAGGAACACCAAGGACAACGGTC